>NZ_JBSFTC010000049.1:0-52601 GCF_053590415.1 Nonomuraea sp. NPDC003201 | reverse complement strand
CCGACGCGCACGTGGCGCCGCGCACGCCGGTGGAGCGGCGCCTGGCGGAGATCTTCCAGGAGCTCCTCGGCGTCGGCGACGTCGGCGTCCACGACGACTTCTTCGCGCTCGGCGGCTCCTCCATCGTGGCGACCCGGCTGGCCGCTCGGGTCCGCGAGGTGTTCGCGGTGGAGGTGTCGCTGGTGGACGTGCTCGCGGCCTCGACCGTCGACGAGCTGGCGCGGCTCGTGGACGAGGCATGACGAGCTCCCCGGGCGGGTGCGTATGATCCCCGATGAGACCCGGCCGGACGCCCGTCCCGATCTGCCGGAACCCGGCGGCCCCGTCCCGCGCCGTCGCCGCCGGCTGTGGAGGGTGGTGCGGTGGACGGGCGCCGTGGTCGTGGTGCTCGCGCTGGTGGCGTCCGGGCTGGCGGTGTGGTCCGTGCGGCGCGGCTTCCCCCAGTACGACGGCACGCTGTCCTTGCCCGGCCTGACCGCGCCGGTGAAGGTCTTCCGGGACTCGTACGGCGTCGCCCAGATCTATGCGGACTCGGCCACGGACCTGTTCCAGGCCCAGGGCTACGTCACCGCGCAGGACCGCTTCTGGGAGATGGACTACCGGCGGCACCTGACCTCGGGCCGCCTGGCGGAGTTGCTGGGCCCCCCGCTCGTGCGCACCGACGCCTTCCTGCGCACGCTCGGCTGGCGGCGGACCGCGGAGCGGGAATGGCAGCGGATCTCACCCGAGGCGAGAAGCTACCTGCGCGCCTACGCCGACGGCGTCAACGCCTGGATCGCCGTGAACGGCGCCGCCGCGGCCTCCGGAGCGAAAAGCCTGGAGTACACCGTCCTCGGCCTGCAGAACCCCGGCTACACGGTGGAGCCGTGGGACCCGGTGGACTCCCTGGCCTGGCTGAAGGCGCTGGCGTGGGAACTGCTGGGCAACATGGACGCCGAGATCGACCGCTCGCTGCTGCTGGCCCAGGGCCTGAGCAGGAGCCAGATCGAGCAGCTCTACCCGCCCTACCCGTACGCGAGGAACCGCCCCATCGTGGACACGCCGGGCACCCCGTCCCGGCCGGTTCCCGCTCGCGTGTGGCGGGAGGCGGCCCCCGCGCTCGACGCGCTGCGCTCACTCCCGCTCCGCGCTAGCGGGGATACGGCGGGCATCGGCTCGAACTCCTGGGTGGTGAGCGGCGCGCTGACGGCGTCGGGCAAGCCGCTGCTGGCCAACGACCCGCATCTGGCGGCGTCGCTGCCGGGGACGTGGTACCAGATCGGGCTCCGGTGCTCCTGCGCGTACAACGTGCAGGGTTTCACGATGCCCGGCCTGCCCGGCGTGGTCACGGGACGCAACGAGCGGATCGCCTGGGGGCTGACCAACCTGCCCGCCGACGTGTCCGACCTGTACCTGGAGAAAGTCGAAGGCGAGCGGTACTTCGACGGCAAGGCGTGGCGCGCGCTCGACTCGCGGCAGGAGGTCATCAAGGTCGCGGGCGGCGAGCCGGTGACGATCACCGTGCGCGCCACGCGGCACGGTCCCCTGCTGTCGGACCGGCGGGCGGACATGCTCGGAGTGGCGGCCCGGCCTCCCCTGGACCCGTCGGGCGGACCGCTGCCGAGCTTGACGCCGGGGCCGCTGCCCAGCCTGGACACCGGCGAGCCCGGGGTGCCCGCGCCGGCGAAGGCGGAGCCGTACGCGGTGGCGCTGCGCTGGACGGCGTCCGAGCCCGGCCGCACGATGGACGCGCTCTTCGGCATCAACAAGGCGGCGAACTGGACGGAGTTCCGGGCGGCGGCGGCGCTCTTCGACGAGCCCGCGCAGAACCTGGTCTACGCCGACGTGGACGGCCACATCGGCTACCAGGCGCCGGGCCGCATCCCGGTCCGCGGCAAGGGTGACGGATCCTGGCCGGTCCCGGGCTGGGATCCCGCGTACGACTGGACGGGCTTCATCCCGTTCGCCGAGTTGCCGACGCTGTCCGACCCGCCCGGCGGCGTCATCGTGACCGCCAACCAGGCGGTGGCCGGGCCGTCCTACCGGCACGTCATCACCACCGACTGGACGTACGGCTACCGCGGCCGCCGCATCCTCGACCTGATCGCCGAACGCACGGCGCGCGGGAAGCTCGGCGTGGCGGACATGCGGCGGATGCAGTCCGACAACCTCAACGGCGGCGCCGCCGCCGTGGTGCCCGCGCTGCTGGCCGTTCCCCTGAACGACGGCGCCGCCGCCAAGGCGCGGAACCTGCTGAAGGGCTGGGACTTCCAGCAGAGCGCCGACTCGGCCGCGGCGGCCTTCTACAACGCGACCTGGCGGAGCCTGCTCGAGCGGACCTTCGACGAACTCCCGCAGGACCGCAAGGCCGGCAACGGCGACCGCTGGTGGGAGGTCGTGGCCGCGCTGCTGAGGTCGCCCGGGTCGCCGTGGTGGGACGACCGGCGCACCGGCAAGACGGAGTCGATGGCCGACATCCTCGCCGCCGCCATGGACGAGGCCACCGTCGAGCTCACCGCGCGGCTCGGCCCCGACCCGGCCGCCTGGCGCTGGGGCGACCTGCACACGCTGACGTTGCGGGGCTACGGGCCGGGCCAGTCCGGCATCGCGCCGGTGGAGTGGCTGTTCAACCGCGGCCCGGTGCCGATCGCGGGCGGCGGCGACGCGGTCAACTCCACGAGCTGGTCGGCCGCGGGTGGGTACGACGACGTCGTCTTCGTGCCGACGATGCGAATGATCGCCGACCTGTCCGATCCGGACGGGTCGCGATGGGTTCTGCTGGCCGGCACCTCCGGCCACGCCTTCCATCCCAACTTCGACGACCAGCTGGAGCTCTGGCGTACGGGACAGGACACCCCCATGCGCTGGAGGAGGAAGAGCATCGAGGCGGCGGCAGAGCACGTCCTCACCTTCGCACCGACCGGTAAAGGATGACCGTTCATGAAGCTCGCGATCGCGAAACTCGAAGAGTGGATGCGCCTCTACTACCACAACGTCGACCACGACATCGGCAGCAGCGGCGTGCGTGACCTGACCATCGACGAGCTGAGGACGATCTGCGGGTTCGACCTGTCCGAGCTCGGCTCGATGATCTTTCATGACAGCGAGTGCTTCGGCGGCGGCGCGTTGCGGGCGGCGCTGGCCGACCGGTGGACGGGCGGCGACGTGGACGGCGTGATGGTCACCCACGGCTCCAGCGAGGCGATCTACATCGTCATGCACACGCTGCTGGAGCCGGGTGACGAGGTGATCGTGGTCGATCCCGCCTACCAGCAGTTGTACGACATCGCCGCCGGGATGGGCTGCCGGATCACCCCGTGGCCGCTGCGCGCGCAGGAGGGCTTCTCCGCCGACCTGCCGCTGCTGCGGAAGCTGGCTTCCACCGGGCCGAAGATGATCGTGGTCAACTTCCCGCACAACCCGACCGGCGTCTCCATCACGCGCGAGCAACAGCAGGAGCTGATCGACATCGCCGCCGAGGCCGGCGCCTGGCTGGTGTGGGACCACGCCTTCGGCGAGCTGACGTACACGGCCGGCCCGTTGCCGCTGCCCTTCGGCCGCTACGACAGGTGCATCACGTTCGGCACGTTCTCCAAGAGCTACGGGCTGGCCGGACTCCGGGTCGGCTGGTGCCTCGCGCCGCCCGAGCTGCTGTCCCGGATGGCGGTGCTGCGGGACTACATCGCGTTGTACGTCTCGCCGGTCCTGGAGTTCTTCGCCGAGAAGGCGGTCAGGAACGCCGACCGGATCGTCGCGATGCAGCGCGAGCACGCGCACGGCAACCTGCGGTTGCTGCGCGACTGGGCCGCGGAGCTCCCGGACCTGGTGCGGGTGAACCCGCCCGACGGCGGCGTGACCGCGTTCGTGGAGTTCCCCGGCCACCCCGACGCCACCGCCGTGTGCCGCCGGCTCGCCGAGCGGGACAGGGTGCTGCTGGTGCCCGGCGAGTGTTTCGGCGACGCCTTCACCGGCTACGCGCGGCTGGGCTTCGGCGGCACCACCGCGGAGCTGACGGCCGGGCTGTCGAGCGTACGGCGGGCGCTGCTCGAAGGCGTGCCGGTCTCGGAGGCGCGGTGAGCGGCCCCAGGCTCCTGGCGGTCAGCGACCTCCACGTCGGCCACAGGGACAACCGCAGGCTGCTCCTCGACCTGGAGCCCGGGTCCCCGGGCGACTGGCTGATCGTGGCCGGGGACGTCGCGGAGCGGCCCGGCGAGATCGAGTGGGCGCTTCGGCTGCTCACCGAGAGGTTCGCCAAGGTGATCTGGACGCCGGGCAACCACGAGCTGTGGACGCTGCCCGGCGACGTGTACGGCCCGCGTGGCGAGGACCGTTACCGGAGCCTGGTCGAGATGTGCCGCCGGCTGGGCGTCGTCACCCCCGAGGATCCCTACCCGGTCTGGACGGGGCCCGGCGGGCCGGTGACGGTGGTGCCCATGTTCCTGCTGTACGACTACAGCTTCCTGCCCGAGGGGACGACGACCAAGGAGGAGGCGCTCGCGCGGGCGTACGAGTCCGGTGTCGTCTGCACGGACGAGCTGCTGCTGCACCCCGACCCGTACGTGAGCCGCGAAGCCTGGTGCGAGGCGCGCGTCAAGGAGATGGAGGAGCGCCTGGCCGAGCTCGGACCCGGGGTCCGCACGGTGCTGGTGAACCACTTCCCGCTGGTGCGCGATCCCACGCGGGTCCTGCGTCACCCGCTGTTCGCGCAGTGGTGCGGCACGCGGCGTACCGCGGACTGGCACCTGCGCTTCAACGCCGCCGCGGTCGTCTACGGCCACCTGCACATCCGCAGGACCACCTGGCACGACGGCGTGCCGCACATCGAGGTCTCCGTGGGCTATCCGCGGGAGTGGTCCAGGCGCGGCGGGGCCGACGGCACCGGGCCGCGCCAGGTGCTGCCCCTTCCCGTCGAGCCGTCGTGATCGAGCGGCTGCTCCCGCCCGCCGTGGCGGCGGCCGAGGCGTACGGCGACGCGCCGGGGGTGCCGCTGCACCCGGAGGAGGTGGTCTGCGTGACGCGGGCGCTGCGCGGCCGCCGCCAGGAGTTCGCGACCGGGCGCCACCTGGCCCGGTCCGGCCTCGTCCGGCTCGGGTTGCCGCCGGTCGGCATCCCCAAGGGTGAGCGTGGCGCGCCGCGCTGGCCGGAGGGGGTGGTGGGCAGCATCACGCACTGCGCCGGCTACCGGGCCGCCGCGGTGGCGCGAACGGACGACCTGCTCGCGCTCGGCATCGACGCCGAGCCGCATGGGCCGCTGCCTTCCGAGGTGCTGAAGCTCGTGGCCACGCCGGCGGAGGGCGCCAGGCTCGAAAGGCTGGCCGGCGGCAACCCGCGGATCGCCTGGGACCGGGTGCTGTTCAGCGCGAAGGAGTCGGTGTACAAGGCGTGGTATCCGCTGGCCGGGTCGTTCCTCGACTTCGACGCCGTGGAGGTGGTGTTCGAGGAGGCCACGGCGTCCTTCGCGGCTCGCCTGCTGGTGCCGGGGCCTTTCGTGGCCGGTGAGCGGCTGCGGGAGCTCACGGGGCGCTTCGCCGTGCAGGGCGGGCTGGTGGTCACCACGGTCACCATTGACGCGGCCTGACGGGGAGTTCCCCGTCAGGCCGCGTGGGGTGCTCACTTCCGGAGCGCCGAGCTGTCGTGGACCGCCACGAGCTTCTTCACGTGGCCGTTCTCGGCTCATCCGTTCTCGCTACCGACCAGACGGCCCAGCAGGGCCGCGCGGGTGAGCTCGGCCTTGTTGCCCACGCCGAGCTTGGTCCTGATCCGTTTGACGTAGGTGTCGACCGTGTGGGGGCTGATGCCGAGCCGCGTGGCGATCTGCCCGTGCGTCAGGCCCCTGGAGATCTGGCGGAGCACCTGTTCCTCCCGCTCGGAGAGGTGGTAGCCGGGCGCCTCCTGGCGTTCGAGCATGGGCCGTACCTCACACTCGACGGGAACGAAGCGGGAGCCGGACGCCACGGCCCGCACCGCCGAGACCACGCGCTCGGCCGTCGCCCGCTTGCCGATGACACCCGACGCTCCCGCGTGCAGGTAGCTGTCGGTGTCGTCCCCGTCGTTCAGAACCAGTACTTCGGTGCGCTTGGCGACTTCCCTGATGTAGGCGAGATTGTCGGAGAGCGGCAGCGCGTCCACGTCGATTAACGCGGCGTCCGCTATCCAGGAGGGTTCTTCGTCGGGAGAGGACCTCTCCGCGACCACCTGAATACCGGCACTTGTCAGAGCCTGGACGAGCCCAGCGAGGAAGATTGGCGAACTGATAAGGACGTCTATTCTGATCACGGGGCCCCCGTACATCCCGCCGGCCGGGCATCATCATGGATTTCCATTACAAGCGAGGAAATATACTTCTGACTCGCTTTTCACCTTACCAGCCTTTTCTAAGCCGTTTTCTCGTCGATGTCAACCTCTCGGCGTGCCTGTCGAATTTCACATCGAGTGATGATTCCACGCCGGTCGGTAATTCTCCGAGTTGACCTGGAGCTGGCCCGATAAGGCCTATAGGCAGCGCCGCGGGGGAGATGATAAGGTCCCGCGCGGCCTGCGCTTCTGGATGAATTCGGGATCTAGGTAAATGTGATCAATTCGCAGGTATGGTCATGTACGACATTCCCGCGGCAGTCAGGCGACCGGCGAAATCAGTGAACGATTCCTGATCCACATTGCTAAAACTTGCCCGCAGCATCCGACCATCTTCAGGGAGAAATGCCGTACCGGGAATGACGAGCGTGTCATACGTGATCGCCAGGTCCCGGACGACCTCCTCGGTGGGACGCCCGGCGAACGGATGGCGTATCCACCCGTAAAAGCCCCCGGCGGAGACCAGCTCGAAGCCGCCCGGCCGCTCCGCCATCACGGCGGCGAAGCGCCGCCGCTTCTCCTCCATCTCGCGCGCCCGCGCGAGCTTCCACTCCTGGGCCAGCGTCAGGCCCGCCCAGGCGGCCTCCTGCCCGATGCGCGGCGCGCAGATCGCCACGCAGTCGAGCAGCTTCATCACCTCGCGGTTGAGCAGCGGCGAGGCGACCACCGCCCCCACCCGGTAGCCGGGAATGGCGTAGTCCTTCGAGAAACTGTGCAGGCTCACCACCGTCTGCTCCCATCGGGGGTCGGACAGGAGCCGGTGCGCCGGTTCGGCGGTCTCGCGGAAGGAGCGGTAGGTCTCGTCGAGGATCAGCGCCAGGTCATGCCGCCTGGCCACCTCCGCCAGGCGCTCGATCGCCTCGGGGCCGGCCGTCACCCCGCTGGGGTTGCCCGGAGTCACCAGGACGATCGCCCGGGTCCGCGGGGTGATCAGCGCCTCGGCCGTCTCCGGGCTCGGCAGGAGATCCGGGCCGGGCTCCAGGTAGACCGGCCGGATGCCGTTCAGGCGCAGCCACATGTCGTGGTTCGGGTAGTACGGCACCGCCAGCACCACCTCGTCGCCCGCCTCCGCCAGGGCGGACACCACGAGGCAGAAGGCCTGGTTGCAGCCCGCCGTGATGACGATCTGCTCCGCGCGCACGTGGCTCAGATAGCTTCGGGAGAGGTCGGCGGCGAATGCCTCGCGCAGGTGCGGCAACCCGGCGATGTCGGTGTAGTCCCCGCCGTGGGGGTCTCGCGCGATGGCGGCGATGTGCTCGACCACGGCCGGAGCGGCCGGATAACACGGCGCCGCCTGAGAGAGGTCGAGCAGGTCACGTTCCCTGCGGCGCTGATTTTCCAACTCGCGTGCCTCGCCGAACGGCGAGTCGATCTGGCGCACCGTCCTCGGACTCAGTCGCAAGTGAATGCTCCCTTCGTATGGCACTGAGCATCCCGAGCACCGCGTGACAACACCATTCCCTCCTTCAGGGGACATTGATCCCGTATATCAACAAACCTTGTGAATCCAGGCGAAAGGGTCGGGGGTGCGGCCGTACTGGATGTCCATGAGGCTCTGGCGCAACATGAGCGTGACCGGCCCCACTCCGCCGTCGCCGACGAGCCAGTCACCCGAGGTGCTCCTGACCGCGCCGACCGGGATCACGGTGGCCGCCGTGCCGCAGGCGAACACCTCGACGAGCTCGCCGGACGCGCACTGCGCGCGCCACTGGTCGACCGAGATCCGGCCCTCCTCGACGTCGATGCCGAGCGTGGGCGCGAGGTGAAGCAGCGAGTCACGGGTCACCCCCGGCAGCAGCGTCCCGGTCAGCGCGGGCGTCATGATCCGGTGCCGGCCGTCCTCGGTGGCGTAGACGAAGAACAGGTTCATCCCGCCCATCTCCTCGACCCAGACGTGCTCGGCGGCGTCCAGCCAGACCACCTGGTCGCAGCCCCGCGCCACGGCCGACTGCTGGGCGGCGAGCGCGGGAGCGTAATTGCAGGCCGCCTTGACGTCGCCGGTGCCACCGGGAGCGGCGCGCGTGTAGTCCTCCGACAGCCACACCGTGAGCGGCCTCGGCGTGCCTCCGCCGAGATAGCTCGCCGGGGAGGCGATGGCGCACAGCAGGTAGCTGCGCGAGGGCAGCGTGAAGCCGAGACCGCGCTGGGTCGCGATCACGAACGGGCGCAGGTAGAGGCTGTTGCCGTCGCCCGACGGCACCCAGTCCCGCTCCTGGGTGACCAGCAGCTCCAGCATCCTGATGAAGACGTCCTCGGGCAGCTCGGGCGCCGCCAGCCGGCGCGCCGTCCGGTTGAACCGGGCGGCGTTCCGCCACGGCCGGAACATCACGATCGCCCCGCCGTCCTGCCTGTACGCCTTCATCCCCTCGAAGAACTCCTGCGCGTAGTGGAAGACCACGGTCGCCGGATCGAGGCTCAGCGGCGCGTACGGCTCCACGCGGGCGTCATGCCAGCCCTGCTCGGTCGTCCAGCGCAGCGTGGCCATGTGGTCGGTGAAATGCTCGCCGAACCCCGGCGCGGCCAGCACGGCCTGCCGTTCCGCGGCCGGCACGGGGTGGTCGCTGGGACGGATCTCGAAAGAGATCGACATGGGGTGCTCCTCAGGCGGCGGGCGACGGTTTGGGGCGGAGGGTGAGCTCGGAGGGCAGCGAGGCGAACCCGCGCTGGTGCGGCGAGTGGACGCGCCGGGCGGCGGACAGGTCGAGGTCGTAGTCCGACACCACCGCGCCGACCTCCTGCAGCACGACCGCGATCTCGAGCTGGGCCAGCGCCGCGCCGAGGCAGAAGTGCGGGCCGTGGCCGAAGGCGATGTGCCGGCTCGTGTCGCGGTCCAGGTCGAAGGTGTCCGGGTCGGGGAAGACCCGCCCGTCGCGGTTGGCGGAAGCGGGCAGCAACGCGATCCTGGCGCCTTCGGCCAGCCGGACGCCGTGGATGACGCTGTCCTCGGTGAGCGTCCTGCCCGTCATCTGGCTGGGCGAGTCGTAGCGGAGCGTCTCCGCCCCCCAGTCCGTGGCCCGCCCGTTCAGGCCCGCGCGGCCGACGTCGGGAAGGCGCCACCCGTGATACCAGGCGTTGCCGATCAGCTTGCCGGTCGAGTCGTTGCCCGCGCTGACGAGCAGGAAGAGGAAGGCCACGAGCTGCGAGTCGGTCAGAGGCCTCCCGCCGACCCGCGCCTCGATCATCATCGAGGTGAGGTCGTCGCCCGGCCGCTTGCGCCGCTGCGCGATCAGGTTCACGTAGTAGACGGCGAGGCGCAGCCCCGCGCCGATGGTCTCGCCCGACCTCTCGTCGGTGCCGTCCTCGCAGTGGTTGAGCAGGTCGTTGTCGGCGCGGATCCGGTCCCGGTCCGCCGCCGGTATGCCGACGACCTCGCACATGACATCGTTCGGTACGGCTGCCGCGAAGTCCGCGAAGTCGAAGACCCCGCCGTCCCGTACGGGCGCCAGCCTGGCCCGCGTCAGCTCCCGTATCCGGGGCTCCAGCGCCGCCACCCACCGGGGCTTGAACGCGTTGCCCAGCAGGCGGCGCATCGTGCCGTGGTCGGGAGGGTCCATGGCGAGGAAGAAGCTGGTCTTGACCGCGGCCTGCCCCCACAGATCCGGCTCCAGGGAGATGCCGTTACGGCTGGAGAACAGCCCCGGGTTCCGCAGCGCGGGCAGGACGTCCTCGTAGCGGGACAGCGCCCAGAAGTCCCGCTCGGCGTTGTGGTAGAGCGGCGCGTGCTCGCGCATCCAGGCGAACACCGGATACGGGTCCTCGTGGATCCGGTAGGAGAACGGGTCGTAGACGAGCTCACCCGGGGCCAGGTTGCGCATATTCGGAACGTACGGACATGTCGCCCGGGTCGCCTGTCACGCGAACCAGGGGCTACCCCGGAAGCAGCGTGGTCTCCAGGTCGGGAAGCTTCTCCCACCAGCGGTCGTAGCGGCGATAGGGATGCGGCTCGCGCCCGGCCAGCAGCGCCACCAGGGCCTTCGCCTCGGCCGCGAGCCCGTCCCACGCCTCGTCCGGCAGCGGATGGAACGCCGCCGCCTCGATCCCTCCTTCGGCCGGCCGCCACACCCCGGCGACGTAGCCGTCGACGAGCAGCGTGGGCAGCACGTCGCCGTTGGCGCGGATGACGAGCTTGCGGTAGGCCGGCGGGAGCAGGCGGTCGCGCTCCACGTGCGCGAGCAGCGTGTTGTCCCACATGGCCATCAGCCGGGGCGGCGCCGGGACGTCCTCGGGCGGGCGGGACGCGCCCCGCAGGTCCCACATCACCTTGCCGCCGGGGCCTTCGAACTGCTCGACCTCGCCGTCCATGGCACGCAGCGCCCCCTTGACCCGGGCCTGCTGGACGAGCGCGAACTGCGCGACGTCCGCCACCGACGCCGGTCCGAACGCCTCCAGGTAACGCCGCGTCAGCACCCGCAGGGCCTCGGCCGAGGCGTCCAGGTCGAGCGTGGGCCGGGGTGAGGAGGCCACGCACGACACCCGCGTGGTGAACGACCACGACCCGCCGGTCGGCACCCGCAGCAGCGGCGTGTACGAGCGCAGGATCGCCCACACCCCCGCCGCCGACAGCTCGCCGAGGCGTGGCTCCAGCCAGTCCTTCATCTCCTCCACGGTCCGCGGCTCAGCGGCGAACTCCAGCAGGTCCCTGACCAGGATCCGCCCCGCCTCGACGGTGAGGCCGCGCGGCGTGAAGCGGCCGTTCAGATGGGTGGCGTACATGGTCGGCTCGATGGCGTCGCGGAAGGCCGGATAGTCGTCGACGTGCACGGCGTGCAGCGTCATCCGCATCATCGTCCCCCGCACGACCGTGTAGCTCGAGAAGGCGGCGTCGAGGTCGGCGAGGTCCAGGTCGGCGACGCGGTTCCACAGCGCGACATACGGCGAGGCCGCCTGCTGCGCCTGCAACGCCATCACGCGGCGCACCGCCTCGGCCACCTCCAGCGGCTCCCTCCGCAAAAGGAGCTGCCGATCGAGTGTGGCCCGGTTGAGTGCCCGCGCGGTGAGCTTCATGCCCGGATTCTCTCAGTCCCCGCCTCCCGGGCAGATCCCCCGGAGGTCCCCAGTAGAGGGGACAGGTGCGCGACCGTGGCTCGACCTAGGCTGCCGCTGCGGCGGCATATGCCGCGAAGCCCCATGTCATGCCGCTGGGAGGGCCACAGATGATCGAGGTTGGCAACCTCACCACGATGGAAGTCGACGCGCTGACCGACGTCGATGGCGGCCTCAACCTAACCGACGGTCACGCGAGGCTGGTCCTCTCCGAGCAGCAGGCGGCCATCGTCGCCCGGATCCCGGAGATGTTCGCCGAAGCGTCCCGCCGTCCATTCCCCGACATCGAACGCGAGGCGCACGCCACGTTCCTGAAGGCGATCGGGCAGCACAGCGCCCCGGTCGGCACCGGTCGCATCCTGAGCTGCTACTCCTCGACGCTCGCCACCGACATCGTGGCGCGGGCGCTGCCCGCCGGGTCGACCGTCGCCGTGCTGCACCCCACCTTCGACAACATCGCCGACCTGCTCGTCACCCGCGGGCTGAAGCTGGTGCCGCTGGCGGAGGAGGAGCTGCTCGACATGAGCTGGCCGGGGCCGCCGGTCGGCGCCATCGTGGTGACGCACCCGAACAACCCGACGGGGCTGGTCACCCCCGAAGGCCATCTGCGCTCGCTCGCCGAGCACGCCGTACGGCACGGCCAGATCATCATCGTGGACGCCAGCTTCCGCGGGCAGGTGCGCGACGCGCAGTACGACACCTACGCCGTCCTCGACGAGGCGGGCGCCGACTGGATCGTGATCGAGGACACCGGCAAGTTGTGGCCGACGCACGAACTCAAGATCGGGCTGCTGGCCTACAGCGCGCGGACGAAGCTGCCCATCGACCGGGCGTTCTCCGAGTCGCTGCTGTCCGCCTCGCCGGTGGTCCTGCTGCTCATCGCGAACCTCGCCGGCGACTGGGTGAACGGCGGCTACGAGCGCGCCCGCGACCTGGTGACGCGCAACCGGACGGTGCTCAGGGAGACGATCGGCGAGGTCGATCTGCGGCTGGCCGACCCCGCCTCGCAGATCAGCGTCGCGCGGATCGAGCTGCCTTCCCACGGGCCGGACTCGTCGCTGTTGTACAAGGACATGGTCGGGCGCGGGGTGCACGTGCTGCCGTGCGCGCCGTTCCACTGGGCCGACTCCGACAGCGGTCTCCGGTTCATCCGGGTGTCCCTGGCGCGCCCGTACGACACGGTGGAGTCGGCGGCGCGGACACTGGTCCAGTCGTACACGGAGATGTCCGCGCGAAGGCCGTGAACCCCGGTTACTCTCCCGTCTCCCCGTCCACCGACTCCCGGAGGAGGTCGGCGTGACCGTTGTGGCGTGCGTACTCCTCGATCATGTGGACCACGATCCAGCGCAGGCTCGGCGCCTGGCCGTTGGGCCAGGCGCGCTGGGCCGGGCGGTCCAGCCCGCCGTCCTCCAGCGCCTCGGCGACCGCCTCGCGGGAGTGGTCCACGGCCTTCTGCCACAGCGCGAACAGCTCGTCCGGGGTGTCGCCGGCGGCGGAGTGCCACTCCCAGTCCTGGTCGGCGCGCCAGTCCACGGTGTTCCACGGAGCGGAGCGGTCCCGGCCGTGCAGAGCGCGGGAGAACCAGTCGTCCTCCACGTAGGCCAGGTGCTTGAGCAGCCCGCCCAGCGTCATCGACGAGGCGCCGACCGTCGCCGTCAGGCCCGCGGTGTCCAGGCCCCGGCACTTCCAGGCCAGCGTCGCGCGCTGGTAGTCGAGGAAACCCAGGAGGGTCGCGATCTCGTCGCCTGCGACGGGCGGCCAGGGCCGGTCGTGCTCGTCCATGTCTGTCATGGGCAGCGAGTGTAGCCACTGGGGCCCTCCACCGGTCACGACTCGCCAGGCCCCAGGTTCCGGGGACGCGACGAGCGCGTGGCCCCGCCGTACAGTCGCCGTGAGCAGCAGTGGAGTGTTGATGCCGCATTACGATCCGTTCGACTTCAAGGTGCAGGAGGATCCGCATCCCGTCTACGCGTGGATGCGCGAGCACGCGCCGGTCTATCGCAACGAGGAGCGCGACTTCTGGGCGCTGTCACGCCACGCCGACGTCCACGCCGCGCTGCGCGAGCCGCACCTCTTCTCCAACAGCCACGGCATCTCGCTGGAGCCGGAGCTGTGGGGGCCGCAGGCGAAGAAGACGAGCCTGTTCCTGTCCATGGACCCTCCCGAGCACGGCCTCTATCGAGGACTGGTGGCCTCGGCCTTCACCCCCCGCCGCATGGCCGCGCTCGAACCCCGCATCCGCGAGCTGGCCCGCGCCCGGCTGGAGCGGCTGTGGGACGGGCCGACGTTCGACTTCTGCGCCGACTACGCCGCGGCGCTGCCGAACGACGTCCTCTGCGAGATGCTCGGCTTCCCCGCCGACGAGTGGGACGCGGTCCGCGCCGACACCGACCTGCTCAACCACCACGTGGACGGCTCGGACGGACGCAGCCCGAACTCGGCCATGGCCGCCCTGCGCCTGGCGAACCGCTTCGTCGTCCTGGTGACCTCGCTGCGCCGCCGGCCCGGCGACGACCTGACCTCGGCCATGATCGCGGCGGAGGTCAACGGCGCCCGGCTCACCGACGCGCAGATCGTCGCCTTCCTGTTCGTGATGATCGGCGCGGGCAACGAGTCCACCGGCAAGACGCTCGGCAACGCGTGGTACCACGGCTGGCTCCGGCCCGACGTGCAGCGGGCGGGGCTCAACGGGCGGGCCGACGACTGGGCCGCCGAGACGCTTCGCTACGACTCCTCCAGCCAGATGGTGGCGCGCGTGCTGACCGAGGACACCGTCATGCACGGCGTCCGGATGCCCAAGGGCGCCCGGATCGCGCTGCTGCCCGCCTCGGCCAACCGGGACCGGCGGGTGTTCCCCGACCCGGACACCTTCGACCTGGACCGCGAGACCAAACGGATGATCAGCTTCGGGCACGGGCCGCACCACTGCCTCGGGGCCGCGCTGGCCAGGCTGGAGATGCGGATCGCGCTGGAGGAGATCGGGGCGTTGATCTCCTCGTACGAGATCGACCTGGCCAACGCCCGGCGCTCGCACTCGCCGCACCAGTGCGGGTTCACCTCGCTGCCCTGCGTGGTGACCCCTCGTACCTGAGCCGAGCGGTACGGCCCGGCCCGGGCCGTACCGCTCAGGCGAGGTCGTGGCTGATGGTCCTGATCACCTGCTGCTCGCCGGCGGAGTCGAAGAAGTGCCCGCCGGGCACCGGGTCGAGGTCGAAACGCGCCGCGGTCTCCACGCGCCAGCCGTCCATCCGCGGCGGCGGCGACTCGATGTCCTCGGTGCCGGCGAAGGCGCGGATCGGCACCTCCAGCGGCTTGTCCGGGTGGAAGCCGTGCGTGCTGAGCACGGTGAGGTCGGCGCCCAGCGTGGGCAGCAGGCCCGCGAGCAGCTCGGGCTCGGCCAGCACCTCCGCCGGCGTGCCGCCCATCTCGCGCACGTAGCCCTCCAGGCCGTCCTCGCGGTCCTCCCACGCCCAGGTGCCGTCGTCCAGGCAGGGGGCGATGCTGGCCGCCACGAACAGCACGCGTGGCAGCGGCAGCGCGCGTTCCCGCAGCTCGTGCGCGAGCGCCCAGGCCACCCGCGCGCCCATGCTGACGCCGTAGCAGGCGAACGGACGGTCGAGCAAGGGCTTGATCACCGCGATCAGCTCGTCCACGAGCGGCGCCATCCGATCGAACGGCGGCTCGGCGAACCGGTCGGCCCGGCCGGGAAGCTGCACCGCGATCGGCTCGACGTAGCTCGGCACGAGCTGCGGCCAGTGCCGGTACATCGCCGCGCTGCCGCCGGCGTGGTGGAAACAGAGCAACTGGACCTCGGCGGGCGTGCCACGCCCGAAACGTTTGAGCCAGCGGGGGTCGCCGTGCCGCACCTGCCCGTCCTTCCTACCCGTTCTTACGCTGCGCTCAGCCCTGAGCACATCACGTCCAGCAGATCCTCGGGCGCCTCGATGAAGCGGTGGTGGCGGCCGTCGAGGAGCACGGAGGTCGTCTCGCCGCACTCCCCCCATCCGCCCATGGTGGAGAACGGGATCTCGTCGTCCTCGGTCCAGCCGATCGCCGTGATCGGGCATGACAGCCGGTACGGCTCCGGCATCACGTACCGTTTGTTGGTCTCGACGTCGGCCCGTAACACCTCCAGGTAGAGTTCGATGAGCTCCGCGCTGGGCTTCCCCCCGAGCTGGGTGATCAACTTCTCCAGCTCGGCGCCGAGCCCGGCGTCGTCCATGGACAGGAACCGCCCGGCGGGCCCGTCCTGCGGGGCCACCTCCGAGGAGACGTAGACCCGGGCGGGCGCGGGCATGCCGCTCCTGATCAGCTCGGCCGACACCTCGTAGGCCGCCAGAGCGGATCCGCAGTGGCCGAAGAAGCCGAACGGCACGTCGAGATGGTCCTCGAGCCCGAGCGCCATGCTCTTGGCGAGCTCCTGGTAGGTCTCGAAGTTCGGCTCGGCGAAGCGGGTCTCGTGGCCGGGCAGTTCGACGGGCAGGAACTCGACACCGCCGCGCCGCCGCGGCCACTGGCGGTACATGCTGGCGCCACAGCCCGAGTACGGGATCAGGAAGACCCGGCCGGTCGCCGTGGCCAACGGCTCGTGCGGCAGCCATGGATTGCGGCGCTTCGGGCGGTTTGCCATGAGCGGCCCTCCGGGAGTCAGAGCGTCTTAGCGGTGATCGGCAGGTGCTTGAAGCCGGAGATGAAGTTGGAGTGCAGGCGGACGGGCTCGCCGGCCGGCTCGAAGGCGGTGAAGCGCGACAGCAGCTGGTTGAACAGGATGCGCAGGGTGACCCGGGCGACGGTGTGGCCGACGCAGTAATGCGGGCCGATCCCGAAGGCGAGGTGCTTGTTGGGCTTGCGGCGCAGGTCGAACGTCTCGGCGTCCGGGAAGACCTCCGGGTCGCGGTTGGCCGCGCCGAGCCAGGAGACCACCGCCTGACCGGCCTTGATCCTGGTGCCGCGCACCTCGGTGTCCTGGACGGCGTACCTCATGAAGTGGCTGACCGGGGAGCCCAGGCGCAGGCCCTCCTCGACCGCGGTGGGGGTGACGCTCAGATCGGCCGCCCACCGGTCCAGCAGGCCGTCGCCGATGTGCTCGGTCATCATGTAGTTCGGCGAGTGCGGGGTGGTGACCACGGCGCCCAGCAGCACGCTGTAGCAGTTGGACATGACCTCGCCGGGCGACATGGTGCGCCCGTCGACCTCGGTGGTGATGAGGATGCTGATGAGGTCGTCGCCGAGGTTGCGGCGGCGCTCCTTGTAGATGTCCTGGAAATAGGCGAACAACTCGCGGTGCGCCTGGTCCAGGGTGGCCTGCGCGCCGCCGGGCACCCGGTACTCCGGATCCTCGGCGGCGATCGAGGCGTTGAGCAGCCGGCCGAGCCAGGGCCAGTCGGCCCGGGGGAGGCCCATGGACTCGCCGCCCACCGCGACCGGCAGCGCCAGCATGGCCTGGGCGAAGTCGAACGGGCCGCCGTCGGCGAGCGGGGAGATCACCTCCAGGACCAGGTCGCGGATCAGGTCCTGCTGCGCCTCGATGGACTTGATGGCCAGCGCCTTCTGCAGGCGGGCCCGCATGATCGTGTGCCGGGGCGGGTCGGTCGCGGCGATCTGCCTGCCGCCCGCCGGGTCCTCGACGCCGAGGATGTTCAGCAGCGTGCCGCGTTCGGAGGTGAACGTCTGGGCGTCGCGCAGCACCCGGTCGACGTCGTGGTATTTCACCACCGACCAGAACCCGTTCCGCTCGTCGATCTGCTCCCAGTCCAGGTGGTCATGGTTCCGCAGGTCCGCCCACTTCTCGCGGAAGCGGAAGTCGAGATCGGCGTAGAGCATCGGGTCGGCCAGCCCTCGCGCGGCGGTGCTGACCGGGCAGCCGGGCGCGGCCTGCTCGCCGGTGCTACTGGGTCCCTGCATCCGCGCTCTCCTTCCTGGTCGTGCCGGGCTCCTGCCTCAGGAGCAGTTCCTCGGCGAGGGCGGCGATCGTCGGCCGCAGGTAGAGGATGCGGGCCGGCAGGTTGACGTCGAACTCGGCCTGGAGCGCGGACAGCAGTTCGGCGGCGAGCAGCGAGTGCCCGCCCAGGTCGAAGAAGTTGTCGTCCACCCCGATCGGCTCGACGTCCAGCGCGTCGCTCCAGATCTCGGCCAGGCGGCGCTCGACCGGGCGCTCCGGCTCGATGTAGTCGTTCCAGACGTTGCGGGGGATCTTCTCGGTGGGCAGCGCCGAGCGGTTCACCTTGCCGTTCGGGTTGAGCGGGATGTCCCTCACCACGATCACCGCCCACGGCACCAGGTGGGCGGCGACGGTCGCGATGAGTTTCTCCCGCAGCGCCGTACCGAAGGAGGTCCACTCGGCCGGATCCATGTCACCCACGGCCACGTAGGCGATCAGGCGGGTGTCACCGGCCCCGTTGGTACGGGTGAGGACGGCGGCCTGCTCGACGCCCGGCTGCCTGAGCAGCTCCATCTCCACCGTGCTCAGCTCGACCCGGTAGCCGCGGATCTTGACCTGCCGGTCGGAGCGGCCCAGGAAGTCCAGCACGCCGTCCTCGGTCCAGCGCGACAGGTCGCCGGTGCGGTACATGCGGCTGCCCGGCGGCCTGGACGGGTCGGGGTCGGCGACGAAGCGCTCGGCCGTCGCGCCTGGCCGGTTGAGGTAGCCGGTGGCGACGCCGTCGCCGCCGACCCACAACTCGCCGACGTCCCCGTGGGGGACCTCCTGCAGCCGTTCGTCCAGGACCCTGCCCGTGCTGCCGTCGATGGGCACGCCGATCGGCACGCGCGTCGCGTCGCCGCTGTCGCGGGTGGTCCAGCACGTGCTGAACGTGGTGTTCTCCGTCGGGCCGTAGCCGTTGGTGAAGATCAGATCCGGGTAGGCGGCCATCACCCGCTGGACGTGCGCGGGAGACAGCACGTCGCCTCCGGCCAGCAGGTGGCGGATGCCGGACAGCCCGTCGAGGTGATGGGTGACGATCTTGTGGAACAGGCCGGTCGTCAGCCACAACACGCTGACGCCTTCGTCGCGGAGCGTCGCCACGATCTCTTCGAGGTCGGCGTGCCCGGTCGGCGCGAGCGCCAGCCTGCACCCCTTCACCAGCGGCATCCACATCTCGAAGGTGGAGACGTCGAAGCCGACCCGGGTCAGCTGCAGGAAGACGTCGTCGTCGCGGACGTCGATCCAGCCGGGAGCGTTGATCAGCCGCCAGACCGCGCGGTGGGGGACGACGACGCCCTTGGGCTCGCCGGTGGAGCCGGAGGTGTAGCAGACGTAGACGGGGGTGTCGGGGTGAAGCGGCCGCGCCGGTTCGGCCGGCTCAGGTGCGCTCGCCTCGGTCATCTCGGGCTCGACGTAGAGGATGTGCTCCACGTCCGGCGCCTGCTCGCCGAAACGCGAGCCGACGACGGCGAACCGGGCCCGCGCGTCGCACACGATCTGCTCCCGCTGGCCGGACGGCTCCGCCGGGTCGAGATAGAGGTAGGCGCCGCCCGCCTTGAGGATCGCGTACAAGGTGACGATGAGCTCGGGCGTGCGGCCCAGGACCACCGCGACCACCGACCCGCTGCCGACCCCGGCCGCTCGCAGGCGCGACGCCAGAGCCTCCGCGGCCTCGTCGAGCCGGCGGAAGGTCAGGGTGCTGCCGCGGAAACTGACCGCGATCCGGTCAGGCGTGCGTGCGACCTGCTCGGCCACCATCTCGTGGATGCATCGCGGTGCTCCTGCGTCGGTCATCGCCACTCCTACTCGTGAGCGGTACTCGCGAGGTGCTCGCGACGGGCGCTGCGCGGGCGCAGGTCCGTCCAGTTGGCCTCGATGTAGTCCAGGCACGCCTGCCGCGTGTCCTCGCCGTGCACGACCCGCCACCCGGCGGGGACGTCCAGCGCCGCCGGCCACAGCGAGTGCTGGTCCTCGTCGTTGACGAGCACCGTGAAGCTGCCATCGGGGTCATCGAACGGGTTCATGAAGTCCTCTCCTTACGCTCCACCAGCAAAGCTAACGAGGACGCCGCCCGCCCGGATGTCCCCTCTAACGGGGACCCATGCGGGACGCGGATGGCTCCTACACTCCGGAATGTCACCGACATGGAAGGGAACCGCGGTGCGCCGTTTGACGCTGACACCGGAGGACAACGCGGAGCTGTCCCCGATGATCGCCGAGATCGCCAAGGCCTACGACACGGTCGAGAACCCCGAGCTGATCCGCCGGGCGCCGGTGCTCGCCCGGTCCTTGCCGGTCCACGTGCTGGAGTTCCTGGAGGAGTACCGGATCGGGGAACCCTCGGCCCTGTGCGTGATCTCCGGGCTCGACGTCGACGAGGCGCAGCTCGGGCCCACCCCCGAGCACTGGCGCGACAGCCAGTACGACTCCCCGGCCTTCCCCCAGGAGGTGTTCTTCCTCCTGTGCGGCTCCGTGCTCGGCGACGTGTTCGGCTGGGCCACCCAGCAGGACGGCCGGATCATGCACGACGTGCTCCCCATCAAGGGCCACGAGCACTACGAGATCGGCTCCAACAGCCTGCAGCACCTGTCCTGGCACACCGAGGACGCCTTCCACCCCTGCCGGGGCGACTACGTGGCGCTCATGTGCCTGAAGAACCCCGACGCCGTCGAGACCATGGTCTGCGACGCCGCCGACCTCGACTGGCCGGCCATCGACGTCGAGACGTTGTTCGCCGCCGAGTTCACGCAGATGCCCGACAACTCGCACCTGCCGCAGAACGCCACCGAGTCCACCGGTGACCCGACCATCGACCGGCTGCGGGCCAGGAGCTTCGCGCTCATCCAGTCCTGGAACGAGCATCCGGTCAGGCGGCCCGTCCTGTTCGGCGACCGCGCTCAGCCGTACATGGCGCTCGATCCGTACCACATGAAGACCGAGGGCTGGTCCGAGGCGTCGCTGCGCGCCTTCCAGGGGTTGTGCGACCAGATCGAAGCCAACATGAAGGATGTCAGCCTGCGTCCCGGCGACTGCGTGTTCATCGACAACTTCCGGGCCGTGCACGGCCGCAAGTCCTTCCGTCCCCGCTACGACGGGTCCGACCGCTGGCTGAAACGCCTCAACATCACCCGCAATCTTCGCGGCTCTCGCGCATGGCGGCCGGCTGCCGACAACCGCATCATCTACTGAACCCGCGCCGCGGAGGTAAGAGGGCCAGTGACCAGAGGAGACTTCCCCAACGTTCGCACGGTCGCCGAGGTGGAGACGCTGGCGTGGCTGCTCCGGTGGCGGGCTGCCCGCCGTCCCGAGCAGGTCGGTCACGTCTTCCTCGCCGAGGACGGTGCCGAAACCCCCCTCACCTACGGCGAGCTGGACCTCCGGGCCCGCGCGATCGCGGTCCGGCTGCGGCGGGCGGGCCTGGCCGAGGGTGATCGGGCGCTGCTGCTCTACCCGCCCGGCGCGGACTTCCTCTCGGCGTTCTTCGGCTGCCTGTACGCCGGTGTGGTCGCCGTCCCCACGTTCCCTCCCGACCCGCTGCGGCTGGACCGCACGCTGCCGCGCCTGCTCGCCACCGTCACGGACGCCGACCCTCGCGCGGCGCTCACGGTCACTCCGCTGCTGCCCCTGGCCGGCAGCCTGCCCGGGCAACTGGCCTGGATCGCCACCGACGCACCCGCCTCGGACGCCGCCGAATGGCGGCCGCCCGAGGCGACCGCCTCCTCCACCGCCGTGCTCCAGTACACCTCCGGCTCCACCGCCGAGCCCAAAGGCGTGATCCTCTCCCACGGCAACCTGCTGCACAACTCCCGGCTCATCCACGAGTTCTTCGGCACCACCGAGGACAGCCGCGGCATGAGCTGGCTGCCTCCCTACCACGACATGGGCCTGATCGGCGGTCTCCTCCAGCCGCTCTACGCGGGCTTCCCCGTCTGGCTCATGTCTCCCCTCGACTTCCTGCGGCGGCCGCTGAGCTGGCTGGAGACGCTGTCGCGGGTGGGCGTGACGGTCAGCGGCGGCCCCAACTTCGCCTACGACCTGTGCGTGCGCAAGACCACGGCGAGCGAGCGGGACCGCCTGGACCTCAGCTCATGGCGGGTCGCCTTCAACGGCGCCGAACCCGTCCGCCGCGCCACCCTCGAACGCTTCGCCGACGCCTTCGCACCCGCCGGCTTCGCCAAGGAGTCCTTCTTCCCCTGTTACGGCCTCGCCGAGGCCACGCTCATCGTCACCGGCGGCTTCGCCTCCTCCGTGAACGACCCCGTGAACGACCCCGTGGACGACTGCGTGGACGACTCCGTGGACGACCGGGTCAGCAGCGGCCGAAGCGCGCCCGACCAGAGCGTCGAGATCGTCGACCCCGGCACCTGCCGCCCCTGCCCGCCCGGTCAGGTCGGCGAGATCTGGGTACGCGGCCCCAGCGTGGCAGGAGGCTACTGGGGCCGTCCCGACCTGAGCCGCGAGGTCTTCCAGGCGCGGCTCGCCTCTGGTCCGGGCTACCTCCGGAGCGGCGACCTCGGCTTCCTGCGCGACGGCGAGCTCGTGGTCACCGGCCGGATCAAGGACCTGATCATCATCCGGGGCCGTAACCACTACCCCCAGGACCTCGAGGCCACCGCCGAGCGGGCCCATCCGGCCGTGCGTCCCGGCGGGGTCGCCGCCTTCCTCGTCGAGGACCGGCTCGCTCTGGTGTACGAGCTCGCCAGGGACGCCGGTGACGTGGACATCGCCGCCGTCTCCCGCTCGATCCGCCACCGGGTGGCGGAGGAGCACGGGGTGAGCGCCGGCCTGGTCGTGGCCATCCCCGCCGGCGCCCTGCCCAAGACCACCAGCGGCAAGGTACGGCGTGACGCCTGCCGTCAGCGACTGCTGGCAGGCGACCTGCCCGAGATCGGCAGGAGCGAAAGCGACCCCGACGCGACGGACGTGTCCGCCGCCGGTCTCACCCGGGAGGCGCTGCTCGCCATGCCCGGCGACCGGCGTGCCGGGGCCGTCCAGGACTACCTGCGTGCCCGGCTCGCCGCCCTCTGCGCCGTGCCCGCCGACGACCTGACGCCGGACCTGCCGCTGCTGGCCGCCGGGCTGGACTCGCTGGGCGCGCAGCAACTCCGGCAGGACGTCGAGACCGAGCTGGGGTTGCGCCTGCCTCTCGCCGACATCCTCAGCGGCGCCGCGCTGTCCGAGGTCGCCACCCGGATCGCCGCGTCCGCGGACGGCGAGGCCGTACCCGACCCGCACACCACGGCACCGGCGGCACCCGAGACGACGACGCGGCTCACCCCCGGCCAGCGCACCCTGTGGTTCCTGCAGCAGCTGGCGCCGGAGAGCACCGCGCACACCACGGTGGCGGCGTTCCGGCTGAGCGGCCCGCTCGACCCGCTCGCGCTGCGGGCGGCCTTCGACGCGCTCGTGTCCCGGCACGACGCGCTGCGGGCGGCCTTCACCGGCAAGGACGGCGAGCCCGTACGGGTGACCCTGCCGAACCTGCCGGGAGCCTTCGAGCACGTCGAGGTGGACGGGCTCGACGACGAGGCGCTGCGGGCGCGGCTGGCCGAGGACGCCCACCGGCCGTTCGACCTCGCCTCCGGCCCGCTCGTGCGGCTGCGCCTGTACCGGCGCGCGAGCGACGAGCACGTGGTCCTGGTGACGGCGCACCATATCGTGACGGACTTCTGGTCGACGATGATCCTCGGCCGTGAGCTCGCGGCGCTGTACACGGAACGGGCGGGCGGCCCGCCCGCCGAGCTCGCACCGCCCGGCGCGGACGTCATGGACGTGCTCGCGTGGCAGGACGCGCTGCTCTCCGGCCCGGCCGGACGTGAGCTGGAGCGCTACTGGAGCCGGCGGATCGGCGAAGGCGCTCCTCCGCTGGAGCTCGCGTCGTGGAACGCGGACAACGCATCGGACCGCGGTCAGGCCCGGCATTTCACGATCGACAGCGCGCTGATCGGCAGGCTGAAGCGATGCGCGGCGGCAGAAGGCGTCACGCTGAACGTGCTGCTGCTCGCCGGTTTCCAGGCACTGCTGCACCGGCTGACGGGCCAGGACGACATCGTGGTCGGCACGCCGGTGGCCGCCCGCAGCAGACCGGGTTTCGCGGAGATCGTCGGCTACCTCATGAACCCGGTGCCGATCAGAAGCCGCGCCGACGGACGGCTCACCTTCCGGCACCTGCTGAAGGAGACCAGAAGCCAGGTCATCGGCGCGATCGAGCACCAGAGCCTGCCCAGCGCGCTCCTGGCCGAGCGGCACGCGCGCCGTGGGCTGTTCCAGACGATGTTCGTGTTCAACCAGCCGAACGCCGCCGACCTGGCGCGCTTCCCCGCGGTGCTGCTCGGCCACGCGGGGGTGCGCAGAGCGTTCGGCGGCGGTCTGGTGGCCGAGTCGCTGCCGGTCGAACCCCGGGAGAGCGTGTTCGACGTGGAGGTGTCGCTGTCCGAGATCGACGGCGAGGTCCGCGGCCTGCTCCGATACCGGACCAGCGTGTTCGACGGCCCGGGGGCGGAGCGGTTCGCGGAGACCTTCCTGACGCTGCTGGAGGCGGCCGCCGGCGATCCGGAGACCCGGCTCGGCACGCTGCTGCCCGCGACGGGGGCCGAGCGCGTGCGGGTCCTGCGGGAGTGGAACGCCACGGATCGCGCCGTGGACACGAGCACGACCGTGGCCGAGCTGTTCGAACGGCAGGCCGCCCGGACGCCGGACGCGCCGGCCGTCGTGGCGGGCGGCGAGCGGGTCTCCTATCGGGAGCTGGACGAGCGCGCCAACCAGCTCGCGCACCTGCTCGGCGAGAGGGGGGTCACCCCAGGATCATATGTGGGGATATATCTGGACAAGGGCCCGGCCATGATCGAGGCGCTGCTCGCGGTCGTCAAGGCGGGTGCGACCTATGTCCCGCTCGATCCCCTCAACCCCCCGGAGCGGGTCGCCACCGCCTTCGCCGACGCCTCCGTGACGGGCGTGCTGAGCGAGCGCGCCCTGAGAGACAAGCTGCCGGAAGCTCCGGTGATCCTGCTCGACGCGGACCGGCCGGAGATCCGGCGGCAGCCGACGACGCCGCCCCGGGTGAAGCCCTCCGACACGGCCTACGTGATCTACACCTCGGGCTCGACGGGGACGCCGAAGGGGGTGGCGGTTCCGCACGCGGCCCTGACCAACCACACGCTGCACGCCGCCGGGATGTACGGGATCAGCCCGGCCGACCGGATCCTCCAGTTCGCCTCGATCGGGTTCGACGCCAGCGCCGAGGAGATCTACCCCGCCCTGGCTCAAGGCGCCTGCCTGGTCCTGCGCACGGACCGCATGCTGGCCGACCCGGCCGGGTTCCTGCGGGCCTGCGCGGCGGAGGCGGTGACCGTGCTCGATCTGCCGACCGCGTTCTGGCACGACCTGGTGGGAGCGCTGGAGGACGGCGCAGCCGTACTGCCGGAAACCCTGAGGCTCGTCGTCATCGGTGGCGAGCGCGCGCTGCCGGACCGGGTCGCGGCCTGGCGGGGACGGGCCGGCGACCGGGTGCGGCTGGTCAACACCTACGGGCCCACGGAGGCCACGATCGTGGCCACGTCCGGCGAGCTGACGGGCGCCGCGGCCCCCATCGGCCGTCCGATCGCGAACACCCGCGCCTACGTGCTCGACGAGGCGTGCCGGCCGGTGCGGGCCGGAGTGGTGGGTGAGCTGTATCTGGGTGGCATCGGGCTGGCCCACGGCTACCTCAACCGGCCGGCGCTGACGGCGGAGAGGTTCGTGGCCGACCCGTTCGGCCCCGCGGGCGGGCGGCTGTATCGGACGGGCGACCTGGTCAGGCACCTGCCGGACGGCTCGCTGGCGTTCGTGGCCCGCGCCGACCGCCAGATCAAGCTGAACGGCTACCGCGTCGAGCTCGGCGAGATCGAGTCGGCGCTGCGCCGCCTGCCCGGCGTCGCCGACGCGGCGGTGACCCTGCGGGACCACCTGATCGCCTACGTGACGCCTGCCCTGCCCGCCGAGGAACTGCGCGCGTCTCTGCGCGCCGTGCTCCCCGGGTACATGGTCCCAGCGCACTACGTCCCCTTGGCCGCGCTTCCCCGGACCGTCAACGGCAAGATCGACTACGCCGGGCTGCCCATGGCCGATCCCGCCCCCGTGCGGGAGGGCCCGGCCGAGTCACCGCGGACGCCGGAGGAGCGCGCGCTGGCGGAGATCTGGCGCGAGGTGCTGGGAGTGCCGGAGGTGGGTCGGCACGACGACTTCTTCGCGCTCGGCGGCCACTCGCTGCAGGCCACCAAGGTGCTGGCCCGCGTGGCCGACACCCTCGGGCTGGACCTCCCGTTGCGCGCGGTCTTCGAGTCGCCCACGCTCGCCGCCCTCGCGGCCCGCCTTCCCGGCGCCGCACCCACCCGGTCCGGCCCGGTGCCGCCCGCCCCGCGGGACCAGCCGCTGCCCCTGTCGTTCGTCCAGGAACGCATCTGGTTCCTGCAGCAGGTCGAGCCGGACAGCACCAATTACAACGTCCCCCGGGCCATGCGCCTGTACGGCAAGGTGAACCTGGAGACGGTCACCCGGGCGCTGGCCGACCTGGAGGTCAGGCACGAGATCCTCCGCACGACCTTCCCCGACTTCGACGGCGAGCCGGTGCAGCACGTGCACGAGCCACGCGGCATCCCGGTGACCACGCTCGACCGGACCGGGCTGCCCGAGCACGAGCGCGACGCCTGGATCCGCGACTACATCCTGGCCGCGGGACAGGAGCCGTTCGACCTGGCGGAAGGCCCGCTGCTGCGCGTGTCCCTGGTCCGGCTGGCGGCCGAGGAGTACGTGCTGGTCGTCGTGGAGCACCACATGATCCACGACGGATGGGCACAAGGGGTGTTCCTGCGCGACTTCCTGGAGCTGTACGAGGCGCACGCCACCGGCCGCGAGCCACGCCTGCCCGAGCTGCCCGTCCAGTACGCCGACTTCGCGCTCTGGCAGCGCCGCGCGATCGCGGGGGAGAGGCTGACGACCCTGCTGGACTTCTGGCGCGGCCGGCTCGACGGCGCGCCGCCCCTGCTGCGACTCACCACCGACCGGCCCAGGCCCGCCGAGCCGACGTTGCGCGGCGGTGAGGAGGTCCTGGTCATCGAGGACGGCCTCGCGCGGCGACTGCGCGAGCTCGGGCGGGACCACGACGCCACCCTGTTCATGACCATGTTCGCGGTGTTCGCGATGCTGTTGTACGGCGACAGCCGCCAGCAGGACATCGTCGTCGGCAGCGGTATCGCCAACCGGCAGCGGGCCGAGCTGGAGAACCTGCTCGGCATGATGATCAACACCGTCCTGCTGCGGGTGGACCTGTCCGGGGACCCGGCGTTCCCGGAGCTGCTGGAGCGGGTCCGTGACACCTGCCTGGAGGCGTACGCGCACCAGGACATGCCGTTCGAGAAGCTCGTCCAGCACCTGCGGCCGGCGCGGAGCCTGAGCCACACGCCGTTGTTCCAGGTGATGTTCAGCTTCCTCGACACGCCGATGCCGCGGCTGCGGCTGCCCGACGTGCGCTTGGAGGTGCTGAACGCGCACAACCGCTCGGCCAAGTTCGACCTGAACGCGGTGATCATCCCGCATGCCGAGGACCGCTTCCAGGACGCGGGCTCCGGGCCGCGTGAGGAGACGATCACGGTGCTGCTGGAGTACAGCACGGATCTGTTCGACGCGGCGACCGTGCGCGGGATGCTGGATCGCTACCTCACGCTGCTGCGGGCGGTCGTCGCGCGGCCGGGGACGTCGGTGGCGGAGCTGGTGACGGGTGACGGGGTGCTCCTGTGAACGACTCGCTTCCCGCGTTGTTCGCTGAGGTGTGCGCGCGGCAGCCGTACCGGATCGCGGTCGTCTGCGGCGCGGAGCGCCTGACCTACGCGGAGCTGGACGCCGCGGCCCGGGGGCTCGCCGCCGAGCTCGTGCGCCGGGGTGTGCGGCGCGGGGAGCTGGTGGGGCTGCGGGTGAGCCGCTCGGCCGACGTTCCGGTGGCGGTGCTCGGGATCATGCTGGCGGGCGCGGCGTACGTGCCGCTCGATCCGGGGTATCCGGCCGAGCGGCTGCGGCTCATGGTGGACGAATCCGGGATTCGGTACACGGTGGGCGGCGATGTGCCGGTCTGGGGTCACGAACCGGCTCCGGCGGACGGGCTGCCCGCGCTGACCCCCGGCGACCTCGCCTACGTGATCTACACCTCCGGCTCCACCGGGCGGCCGAAGGGCTGCGTGCTCACCCACGCGAACGTGCTGAGCCTGCTCGACGGCGCGCTGCCGCTGTTCGACGTCGGGGCCGACGACCGGTGGACGCTGTTCCACTCGATCAACTTCGACTTCTCGGTGTGGGAGCTGTGGGGTGCGCTGGCCACGGGCGCGACCCTGGTGATCGTGGACGCCGAGACCTCCGTGGACCCGGTGGAGTTCCTGGACCTGCTGATCCGGGAGGGGGTGAGCGTGCTCAACCAGGTGCCGCCGGTGTTCCGCGTGCTGGTGGAGACGCACGCCGACGCGGGAGGGCCGCCGCTGCCGCTGCGCTATGTGATCTTCGGCGGGGACGCCGTGGACCTGGACGTCACCGCCGCCTTCCTGGACGCGCTGCCCGAGGACGGCAGGCCGGTCGTGGTCAACATGTACGGGATCACCGAGACCACCGTGCACGTCACCTTCAAGGAGCTCGACCAGGCCGCGTTGCGGGGCCCCGGCCGCTCGCCGATCGGCCGCCCGCTCCCGCATCTGGACGTCGTGCTCCGCGACGCGCACGGCGCGGCGGTGCCGGACGGCGAGGCCGGCGAGATGTGGGTGTCCGGCGGCGGGGTCGGCGTGGGGTACCTGGGCCGTGACGATCTGACGGCCGAGCGGTTCGTCGTCGCGGACGGCGTGCGCTGGTACCGGTCGGGGGATCTGGCCCGCCGTACAGGTGACGGCGAGTTGCAGTACCTCGGGCGGGCCGACCGGCAGGTGAAGCTGCG
The DNA here is from genome assembly GCF_053590415.1 of Nonomuraea sp. NPDC003201. Taxonomy (NCBI): domain Bacteria; kingdom Bacillati; phylum Actinomycetota; class Actinomycetes; order Streptosporangiales; family Streptosporangiaceae; genus Nonomuraea; species Nonomuraea sp. NPDC003201. The sequence continues at coordinate 24,354 of NZ_JBSFTC010000049.1, read as the reverse complement.
CGGGCTGCGCGTCGAGCTCGGGGAGATCGAGACGGTGTTGCGCGGGTGCACGGGGGTCCGGGACGCGGTGGTGCGGTTGGTCGCCGATCGCACGCTCGGGGATCTCCTGATCGCCTATGTGGTCGCGGGCGACGGCTATGACGCCAAGCTGGTGCGGGACGAGTGCGGGACGGTGTTGCCCGCCTACATGGTGCCCGCCCGGTACGAGACCCTGCCGGCGATTCCGCTGTCCACCACCGGCAAGGTCGACCGGGCTGCCCTGCCGTACCCCTAAGGGCGCTTCATCGCGACGATGCGCAGCTCGGCGGTGTAACGGGCGCCTCGGGCGTCGCGCAGCCACAGGCGGTCGATGTCCGGCAGCATCTCCGAGATCGTGACCGTACCGGACCCGGTTTCGGCGCTGCGGCGGATGGACTTGCCGAGCAGGTTCACCAGCGACAGGCTCCTGAAGTCCACGGCCATCGGCTTGCGCTCGGTCGGCACCCTGACGAAGCCGCGTTCCGGCAGGCCGCACTGAGCGCGCCAGCGTCGTCCCTGCACGTAACGCCGCCGCTCGTCCTTGACGAAGGCCCAGGCCACGTCGGCGGCCGGGAACGTCCACGTCTCGCGGTTGACGACCAGCCGGTCGACGGTGATGCGCGGGCTGTGCGCCGCGCCGCCGAACGGCTTGAACGCGTCGACGACCAGCGAGCTGAACAGGTCGCCGGCGGCCTCCGTGAACGTGTGCTCGCGGCCGTGCCCGGAGCGATGCCGCACGACGAGGTCCTCCCCGCGCCGCTCCACCACCAGGTCCAGCACGGAGACCAGCGGAGACTCCGGTGGCGGCTCGAACGACTCGGCGCCGATGCACAGGTAGGTGTAGCCGGACAGCATCATCTCGTCGGCCCGCGACATCCGCGTGGTGGCCAGCGGCGAGTCGGCGCGCGGGACGACCACGACGCGCTCGTCCAGGCCGCTGGCGACGGCGGCCTCGTGCAGGCGGCGCGGGTCCGGGTGCTGGTTGACGAACACCTTGTTCTCCAGCGTGTTGGCCGAGCAGTGCAGCTCGCCGAGCACGAAGTCCACGTCGCCGCGGGCCAGCGCGTCCTCGTCGGCGGTGAGGAGCATGAGGTCCGGCGAGAACCAGTGCGCGGCGCTCCAGCGCGGCGCGCCCGTGGCGAACTCCGCGGCCACCCGGCCGGCGAGCTCCCCGGCGGTGAACCGGAGCTCCCGCGTCGAGCCGAACTCCTCCGGCGGCAGCCCGATCACCCGCCGCCAGCGCCGCCGGAACTCCTCCACGACCTCGTCCACGATCTCCGACCCCGGCGTCAGCGTGAGCCTGCCCAGCTCCGGCATGACCGAGGTCAGCAGTTGCAGCAGCGGCATCGTGGCAGAGCCCGTGCGGGCCGTCTCGCGGTCGAACGACTCGCGCGCTCTCGCCTCGTAGCGCTCGGCGACGGCATTGGTCAGCCACCTCGCGCTGTCCAGCACCAGTCCGAGCGGCGCGGCCAGCGCGTCGGTCACCCTCCGTCCCAGCCGCACGTCGAGGTCGCGGACGGTGTCCTCATAGACGAGGGTACGGCCGGCGTACACGCCACCGGAGCGGCGGGTGGCCGGCCGGCCGGTGATCCGCTCGAACGTCTCGGCCAGCTCAGCCTGAGCCGCCATGAGCCGCTCCGGGTCCCCCGCCGCGGCCGACACGGCGTCACGCGCGCCGACCAGCTCGTCCAGCGAGGACCGGGCGCGGGCGCGTACCGCGGCGTCGGCGATCAGGTCGATGCGCTCGGCCAGCTCCCGCTCGGGCCAGGTGACCAGCTTGCCGTTCAGGTCGACGCGCACCGCGCCGAGCTCGCACAGCCGCAGCAGGACGGCGACGATCGCCGGATCCGGCGGGTCGCCCGCGAGGTCGCGCACGGTGCGGCGGCCGTCGCAGCGTCCGAGGACACGCAGCTCGGCGGCCCGCAGCGGGACCGGCTTGCGGAACGGCAGCCGAAGCACCCCTCCGGTGAGCGTCGCCGCCGCGTCCGTCTTGGGACGCAGCCACGGCCACACCTCGGGACGCGCCGCGAGCGTCTCCGCCACGGCGTCGATCGCCCAGCCCTCGAAGTAGGCGGTGCGCCGGGACAGCAGCCCGGGTCCGGGAGTCAGTTCCAGGCCGGTGTCATCCGCGCCGATCCGGGCCCAGCCGAGCGGGCCGAAGAAGCCGACGGTGTCGTTCTTGAGGGAGTAGCGCTGCAGGTACGTCGTGATGGTGAGCTCGTGGCGGCGGCCCTCGCGGTGCGAGCGCGGCTCACCGGCGGCCACCTTGTCCAGGCAGACCCGGACGACCTGCGGGTTCTGCCAGGCCACCGCCTCGCGGAACAGGGGATCGGCGGACGCCCGGCGCATGACGGCGGTCAGCCGGTCGGTGGCGGCGGCCCAGACCTTCTCCCACTGCTGCTGGGTGGCCGGAGCGCGCTCATCCAGGTGGTCCGCCGCGGCGGCCAGCTCGGCGTCGCACAGCTCGGCGAACCACGCGGCCGGCAACCCCGTGCTGCGCAGCGCGCATTCGCGCCACAGCAGCCAGCCCGTCGCGCCCAGCGGCGTGTGGTGCTCGGTTTCCTGGGTCATCGTCCTCAAGCTCCCGGTCCGGCCGACTCGATCTCGTTCAGCAGCGCTTCGAGGTCGTCGGCGCCGTACAGCTCTCCCTGAGCGCGGACGATCAACTGGGCCAGGCTCTCCACCGTCGGCGAGCCGAAGACGTCCCGCAGCGACAGCTCGATGCCGAACGTGTCACGGATGCGCGAGGCGAGCTGGGTGGCCAGCAGCGAGAAGCCGCTCAGCTCGAAGAACGTGTCGTGGACGCCGACCCGCTCCACGCTGAGCAGCTCCTCGAAGATCGCGACGAGACGGTGTTCGATCGGCGTGCTCGGCGGCGCATAGTCGTCGACCGGGTCGCTGTCGTCGTCAGGGACGGGGAGCGCGTCGAGGTCGTAGTCGCCGTCGCGGGTGCGGGGCAGCTCATCCAGGATGAACAGGTGCTCGGGCATCAAGGCGTCGGACAGCACCGTGAGGAGGTACTGGCGGATCTTGACGGTGCCGAGCGCCGGGTCGGGGCCGGTGAGGTAGCAGACCAGCACGATCCTGCCGTCCGCCGCGACATGCTCGGTCACCAGCGCGTCCCGGATGTCCGGACCGTCGCGCAGCGCGGCCAGCGTCTCGACGGGATCGGCGTCCGCCCGGCCGACGAACTCCAGCGTGCCGTCGATCCAGCGGCGGGCCAGGTCGCCGAAGTGCTGGGAGCCGGAGCAGAGCTCGGCCACCTCGCCCACGGCGGCGAGCTGATCGCCGGCGTGGCGCAGCTCGGCCCGGTCGTCGGCCGGACCGCCGCTCAGCGGCACCCGCACGCCTGCGTTCTGCGGCTGCCAGTCGGCCGGGACCGGATAGACGGCGACGGGCCGCCCGTCGCGGCCCACCCGGTAGACGCCGACACCCCGGCACCCGGGCGACAGGCGGCGCAGCGCCACCAGGTCGTGGGAGATCAGGTCGCCGGAGTTCTCCACGAACGCGTGGCGGAGCGCCGGGAGCGTCTCGCGGGCGGCGTCCAGACCGCGCAGGATCGCCGGGGTCAGGTAGGCGACCGTGGCCGCGTGTTCCCTCAGCAGGGACAGGTCGCCGCGCTCCGGCAGCAGCAGCGCCGCTCCGGCGCCGAACGCGCTGGACATCGCCGACACCAGGTGACCGGGCAGGGCGGACAACACCGCGAACCGGTCATCCTCCTCCAGCCCGAACCTCCGCACCGCCCAGTCAGCCTCCGGCCGTGCGCCCGGCCCTTCCTGACCCGGCTTCCCGTCCACCGGCCGCTCCGGATCCGGCCCCTCCGTGGCTCCGGTCACTCTTTCGCCATCGTTGTCGGATATTTCGGCGAAGATCGGGCTCAGATCGACATCCGCCCCGCTGCCCGGGAGCACGTCCACCACCGTGGAAACCCCGAGATACCGTGCCGCGACCGGCCCCGCCTCCTCGATCACCGAGAAGGTCACGCCTGCCTTCCCGCATCCGAGGACAGCCGCCACGAAGGCCGCCGAGTCCCGCCGTACCACCCCGAAGTGCTCCATCTGCGACGCCGCACGCTCCGACACCACGCGAGCCACCCGATCGGCCGCGCGGCTGATCCACCGGTAGCTCCGCTCGCCGTCCCGGTCGATCACCGCGACCCGATCCCGCCCCTGCGCGAACCAGTCCACCGCCAGATGCGGCGCCACGGCAGGCCAGTCACCGGCGGCCGTCTTCCCGGCCGCGTCCGGCGGGTAGTCCAGCAACCCCCGGCCGGCATCCTCCACCACGGCGTGCAGGAACACCCGCAGCTGCTCCATCAACACCTGCATCATCGCCGACCGGTACCGCTCGGCGTTGAACTCGAGGTGGATCTGCAGCGCCTCCCCGACCTCCTGCGCGCTGATCATGAGATCGAACTTGCTGTCCAGCGCGGGCATCTCCATCGGCTCGACCGCGACGCCGGTGATCTCCTCCGCCACCGGACTCCCGATCACGTTGAGCAGCACCTGGAACAGCGGTGTCCGGCCCGGGTCCCGTGGCACCCGCAGCTCCTTCACCAGCACGTCGAACGGCGCGTCGGAGTGCGCGTACCCGTCCAGCGCGACCTGGCGCACCCGGGTCAGCAGGTCGGCGAACGTCGGCTCGCCCGACAGGTCCACCCGGAACGGCAGCGTGTTGACGAAGAACCCGATCAACCGATCGGTGCCCTCGTCCGTACGCCCGGCGACCGGCACGCCGATCACCACGTCCCGCTGCCCGGACCAGCGGCCCAGCGTGGTGGCCAGGCTCGCCAGCAGCACCATGAACGGCGTCACACCGTGCTTGCGGCACAACTCGTGCAGCTCACCGGTCTCCTGCGGCGACAGATCGAACCGCAGCCGCTCACCCCGCGCTCCCCTGGCCGGCGAGAACCGCCGCGCCAGCGGCAACGCCAGCGGCGGTGGCGCGTCGGCCAGATGGTCGCGCCAGTAGCCCACCTCCCGCTGGAGCGCCTCGCCCGCCAGCGCCGCCCGCTGCCACACCGCGTAGTCCCGGTACTGGATCGGCAGCTCGGCCAGCTCCGCCCGCTCCACGTCGCCGCCGGCCTCGTACAGCGCCGACAACTCACGCACGAACAGCCCGACCGACCAGGCGTCGGAGACGATGTGGTGCATCGTGACGGCCAGCACGTGCTCGGTGTCGCTCAGCTTGACCAGCAGGCACCGGAACAACGGCCCCCGCGCCAGGTCGAACGGAGTGGTCGCCTGCTCGTCCGCCAGCCGGCGCGCCTCGTCGAGATCGGCGCCCTCGGCGACCTCCAGCCTCCAGCCGGCGCCGAGATCGTCCACCACCTGGACCGGCCGCCCGTCCACGGTCGGAAAGCGGGTACGCAACGTCTCGTGCCGGACCAGGATCGCGCGGATGCTCGCCTCCATAGCCGCCACGTCGAGCGGCCCCACCAGCCGCCGCCGCCCGTGCACGTTGTAGGCGGTACCCGGCCGGAGCTGGTTCTCCAGCCACAACCGCTCCTGGTCGAACGACAACACCGGCTCGGCCTCAGCCGTACGCGGCTCGACGGCGGAACCCTCCGACGACGAGCGCGCGGCCACCACCGCCGCCAGCCCGGCCACGGTGGGGGTGGCGAAGAACTCCTTCACCGAGACCCGCACACCCAGGATCTTCCTGATCCGCGCCACCACCTTGGGCGCCAGCAGCGAGTGCCCGCCCAGCTCGAAGAAGTCGTCGAACACGCTCAGGTGCGAAGAGCCGAGGATGTCGCGCCAGATGTCCGCGACCACCTCCTCATAGGGGGTACGCGGGGCCATGCGCCGGCTCGGAGCCCAGGAAGGGTGTGCCATAGCCGAACCGTACGTGTCGCCCCCGGGCGTCCGGATGTCACACAAAAGGGGGATCGCAGCCCGTCCGGGCGCTACCGCCGGATCACGTGCTCCGGGCCGGGCAGCGCCGCCGACTCGGGGCTGCGCAGATATCCCATGACGAGATCGGCCAACCCGGCCCGCCGCGCCTGCCCGCGCGGGTCGGGGGCGGGCTCGCCCCTGACGAGGAGCTCGGCCTGCCTCCCGGCATGGCTCGCGCTCACGACCGCGGCCCCGGCCGCCATCGGCCCGGCCGGCTCGGTGGACCCGGTGAGGACGTAATGGCCGGCCAGTAACTCCTCGATGTCGCCGCTCACCTGCACCTGCCCGTCGTTCAGCATGACCAGCCAGTCACAGGTCTCCTCGATGTCGGCGACCACGTGCGAGGACAGCAGCACGGTCAGCTCCCGCTCGGCCACCTCCGCCATGATCGAGCGCATCACATCATGCCTGGCGAGAGGGTCGAGATTGGCCAGCGGCTCGTCCAGCACGAGAAGGTCGGGCCGCCGGGCCATCGCCAGCGTGATCGCCACCTGCGCCCGCTGCCCGCCCGACAGGACGCCCACCTTCCGGTCCAGCGGCACGCCCAGCCGGCCGAGCCGGTCACGGGCGGCGCCGTCGTCGAATCGGGAGTTCACCCGGCGGCCGAAGGCGAGCATCTCGGCGGCGGTGAACCTCTCGGTCAGCGGCCTGTCCTGGGCCACGAACGCCACCTCACCGTGCACCACGACGCTGCCGCACGTGGGCTTGAGCATGCCGACGGCGGCGTGCATGAGCGTGGTCTTGCCCGCGCCGTTCGGTCCCACGAGCGCGGCCACGCGCCCGGCCGGGATCGACAACGAACAGTCACGCAACGCCCAGGAGCGGCGGTACCGCACACCCAGCCCGTTCGTCTCCAGCGCCGGCCTCACGCCGCCCCTTCCTTCGCGCCCTTCCCTGGGCCGCCCTTCTGGGAGTCCGCGAGGACAACGGTGACCAGCGCCCTCAGGTCCTCCTGGTCGAGCCCGGCCTCGCGTGCCTCGCGTACCCACCTCTCCAGGTCGCGCCGCAATCGGGTGTGAGCGACGAGCGTCGCGCCCGCGACGCTCTGCAGCACGAATGTCCCCATGCCCGGCCGCCCTTCGACCAGCCCGTCCCGCTCCAGCTCGCGGTAGGCCTTGAGCACGGTGTTGGGGTTGATGGCCAGGCTCTCGACCACCTCGCGGGCGGTGGGCAGCTGGTCGCCCGGCCGCAGCGTGCCGAGCCTGAGAGCCTGCTTGACCTGGTGGACGAGCTGGAGGTACGTCGACACTCCCGAGCCGCGGTCGAGGTGGAACTCGATCACCGCAACACCCTTTCTCTAATCGAATAGTGAAAGAGTGTTGCAGGAGATCACCTGTTGTCAACTCCGAGCCGCGTCATGGGGTGAAGCGGTAGCCCATGCCCGGCTCGGTGATCAGGTGGACCGGGTGGGCCGGGTCGCGTTCGAGCTTCTTGCGCAACTGGGCCATGTACTGGCGCAGGTAGTGGGTCTCCTTGACGTGCTTGCTGCCCCACACCTCCGTCAGCAGGTAGCGCTGGGGGATGAGCTTGCCGGGGTTGCGCAGCAGGATCTCCAGGATGTGCCATTCGGTGGGGGTGAGCCGCTGGCCACCCGAGATGGTCTTGCCGACGAGGTCCACCGTGTGGTCGCCGATCTGGATGCTGGCCAGCTCGGCCTCGTGGATGGCGGCGCGGCGGGAGACGGCCCGGACGCGGGCCAGGAACTCCTCGATGCTGAACGGTTTCGTCACGTAGTCGTCGGCGCCGGCGTCCAGAGCATCGATCTTGTCCTGGTTCCCGGCCCGGCCGGACAGCACCACGATCGGGATCCGGGTCCAGCCGCGCAGGCCGTGGATGACGTCGACGCCGTCGATGTCGGGCAGGCCGAGGTCGAGCACGACGAGGTCGGGATGCCATTCGGCGGCTTCGCGCAGCGCGGAGGAGCCGTTCTCGGCGACGGCGACCTCGTACTGGCGGGCGGCCAGGTTGATGCGCAGGGCCCGCAGGATCTGCGGTTCGTCGTCGACGACGAGGATCTTGGTCATACTGTCACCGCCTGGGATGAGATGGGCATCTGGACGGTCATGGTGAGACCTCCCCCTGGTGTCTCTTCCGGTATGAGCGTGCCGCCCATGGCCTCGGTCAGGCCGCGGGAGAGCGCGAGCCCGAGGCCGACGCCCGTGCCGTTGTCGCGGTCGCCGAGCCGCTGGAACGGCTGGAAGACCCGGTCGCGGGCCTCGGGCGGGATGCCGGGACCGCGGTCGATGACGCGGATCTCCACCTGCTCGTCGTGCCAGCTGGCGGTGATGAGCACCTTCCGGCCGGCGGGGCTGTAGCGGACGGCGTTGGTCATCAGGTTGACCAGGACGCGCTCCAGCAGGGCGGGGTCGGCGACGATCTCGGGGAGTTCGATGGAGATGTCGCCCTCGACGCGGTCGCGCAGCGATCCGAGGTCGTCGATCGCCCGGGGCACGACCTCTTCCAGGGCGACCGGCTGGAGCGACAGGCCGAGCACTCCGGCCTGCAGCCGGCTCATGTCGAGCAGGTTCTCCACCAGCCGGTCGAGGCGGCCCAGCGATTCATGGGCGGTGTCGAGCAGTTCGTCGCGGTCCTGGGGAGACCAGTCGATGTCGGAGCTGCGCAGGCTGTCGACGGAGGCCTTGGCGGCGGCCAGCGGGGTGCGCAGGTCGTGGCTGACGGCGGCCAGCAGGGCGGTGCGCATCTTGTCGGCCTCGGCCAGCGGCTTGGCCTGCTCGGCCTCCTCCTCCAGGCGTTCCTGCCGCAGCGCGACGGCGGCTTCGGCGGCGAACGCCTCCAGCACCCGCCGGTCGCTGGCGTCCAGCAGCCGGCCGCGGGCGGCGAGCACGAGCCGGTCGCTGATCTGCACGTCGGTGTCGGCCGCGCCGGGGTTGGTGCACGGGGTCTGGCCGGTGGTGGCGATGATGCGCCAGGCGGCGGGCTCGGACTGGTCGTCCGGGGTGGGCTCGCCGAGGCGTTCGAGCAGGGTGACCGAGTCCAGCCCGAACGTCTCGCGCAGGCGGCCGAGCAGCGACGGCAGCGCCGCCTCGCCGCGCAGCACGTGCCCGGCCAGCGTGGACAGCGCCTCGGCGTCCGCGCTCGCGCGGGCGGCCTGTCTGGTACGGCGGGCGGCGAGGTCCACGATCGAGCTGACCGCCGCCGCGACCAGCACGAACACGACCAGCGCGAACAGGTTCTCCGGATCGTTGATGGTGAACTCGCCGAGCGGCGGCGTGAAGTACCAGTTGAGCAGCAGCGATCCGCCGACGGCCGCGGTGACGGCCGGCCACATGCCACCGGCCAGCGCGACCCCGACGGTCAGGCAGAGGAAGAACAGGATCTCGCTGGGCAGCGACAGCACGTCCCTGAACGGCGCGAGCAGGGCCGTGAGCAGCGGCATCCCGGCCACCGCCAGCGCCCAGCCGGTCAGGCGGCGCTTCCTGGTCAACGCGGCCCGGGAGCGTTCGGGACGCCTGCGCCCCTGCTTGGCCTCCTCGTGGGTGATCATGTGGACGTCGATGGAGCCGGACAGGGCCGTGGTCTCCACTCCGACGCCCCGCGAGAAGATCTGCGCGAAGCGGCCTCTCCGCGACGCTCCGAGGACGAGCTGGGTGGCGTTGACGCCGCGGGCGAAGTCGAGCAGCGCCTGGGGGATGTCGTCGCCGACGACCTGGTGGTAGGTGCCGCCCATGCTCTCGACCAGCGTGCGCTGGCGGGCCAGGTTGGCCGGGTCGCCGCCGGCCAGCCCGTCGGCGCTGGTGACGTGGACGGCCAGCAGGTCGGCGCCCTTGGTGCGGGCGGCGATGCGGGCCGCCCGGCGCACCAGCGTGTCGCCTTCCGGGCCGCCGGTCAGCGCGACCACGACGCGTTCCCGGGTCTCCCAGGTGGTGGCGATGCCGTGCTCGGCGCGGTAGCGGTCGAGCTGGTCGTCGACCTTTCCCGCGACCCAGAGAAGGGCGAGCTCACGGAGGGCCGTGAGGTTGCCGACGCGGAAGTAGTTCGACAGGGCGGCGTCGACCTTCTCGGGCATGTACACGTTGCCGTGGGCCATGCGGCGGCGCAGCGCCTCCGGCGACATGTCGACCAGCTCGACCTGGTCGGCGCGGCGCACCACCTCGTCGGGGACGGTCTCGCGCTGCGGGATTCCGGTGATCTCCTGGACGACGTCGTTGACGGACTCCAGGTGCTGGATGTTCACCGTCGAGATGACGTCGATCCCGGCGTCCAGGATGTCGTCGATGTCCTGCCAGCGCTTGACGTTCCCGGAGCCGGGCACGTTGGTGTGGGCCAGCTCGTCGATCAGCGCGATCTTCGGCTTGCGCTCGATGACGGCGTCCACGTCCAGTTCGGTGAAGGTGGCCCCGCGATAGACCAGCGTCCTGCGCGGGATCACCTCCATGCCCTCCAGGAGGGCCGCGGTGCGGGCGCGGCCGTGGGTCTCGACGAAGCCCACGACCACGTCCCGGCCGCGTTCCATGCCGCGACGGCCCTCGCAGAGCATCGCGTACGTCTTGCCGACCCCGGGCGCCGCCCCGAGGTAGACCCGCAGGCGGCCCCGGCTCACGACCGATCCAGCGCCAGGTTGAGCTCGAGGACGTTGACGGCGGGTTCGCCCATGAAGCCGAGCACCCGGCCGGTCGTGTTCTCGTCGATGAGCGCCTTGACCCTGTCCAGGGCCAGGCCGCGTTCCCTGGCCACCCGGGGAGCCTGGAGCTCGGCGTAGGCGACGGAGATGTGCGGGTCCAGGCCCGATCCGCTCGCGGTCACCGCGTCCGCGGGCACCGGCACCCGGTTCACCTCACCGCGCACGGGCACGGTCCGGCCGGCGGCGTAGTCCTCGCCGGGCTTGGCGCACTCCACCTTCAGCCCCTGGTAGGCGGCGACGAAGGGGGCGGCCGGGCAGGCCTGGTTGACACTGACGGCCCGGTCGGGGAAGACCTTCAGCACCGCGCCGACCCCGTTGGAGGTGCAGTACGGGCGGGCGCCGCTGACGCCCTCCAGCTCGCCGACCGCCTTGGACCGGGCGCACACCCGGGTCAGCAGCGACTGCCTGCCCTCGGCGCCCGGCACCGGCAGCACGTCGACGACGTCCTCGGGGCCGAGGTTGCTGGCCCCGGTCGAGGTCGGGTCGTAGCCGTCGCCGGCGGCCGACGGGCGGGACTGGAAGTACTTCTTGACCGCCTTGCCGTCGGCGTCGGTGAAGGACTGGCCGATGATCGCGCTGCCCACGTCCTTGCCGCCGGCCCGCACGATCGAGCCGTTGGCCTTGCCGTTGAACAGCGCCTGCGCGATCCCGGTGGTGGCCAGCGGATAGATCAGGCCGAGCAGCACGGTCAGGACGGCCACGGCCCTGATCGCGGCCAGATGCCGGCGCAGCCAGCTGGGTAGACGGTCCATTACGACATCCCCGGAAGAAACTGGATGAACAGGTCGATGATCTTGATGCCGGCGAACGGCGCGACGATGCCGCCCAGGCCGTAGACATAGAGGTTGCGGGAGAGCAGCTTGGAGGCGCTGGAGGGCCGGTGCCGGACGCCGCGCAGCGCCAGCGGGATCAGCGCGATGATGACCAGCGCGTTGAACACGACCGCGGACAGGATCGCCGACTGCGGGCTGGCCAGGCGCATGACGTTCAGGGCGTCCAGGCCCGGGTAGACGGCCGCGAACATGGCCGGGATGATCGCGAAGTACTTCGCGATGTCGTTGGCGATGGAGAACGTGGTCAGCGCGCCGCGGGTGATGAGCAGCTGCTTGCCGATCTCGACGATCTCGATCAGCTTGGTCGGGTTGGAGTCGAGGTCCACCATGTTCCCGGCCTCCTTGGCGGCCGAGGTGCCGGTGTTCATCGCCACGCCGACGTCCGACTGGGCCAGGGCGGGGGCGTCGTTGGTGCCGTCGCCGGTCATCGCGACCAGCCGTCCGCCCTGCTGCTCCTTCCTGATCAGGGCCAGCTTGTCCTCGGGGGTGGCCTCGGCCAGGAAGTCGTCCACGCCGGCCTCGTCCGCGATGGCCTTGGCGGTCAGCGGGTTGTCGCCGGTGATCATGACGGTGCGGATGCCCATGCGGCGCATCTCGTCGAAGCGTTCGCGCATGCCCTGCTTGACCACGTCCTTGAGGTGGATGACCCCGAGCACGCGGCCCTTCTCCGCGACGACCAGCGGAGTCCCGCCGGAGCCGGAGATGCCGTCCACGATGTGCCCGACCTCGTCGGTGGGGTGGCCGCCCCGGTCGCGGACCCACTTCATCACCGCGGTCGCCGCGCCCTTGCGGACCTGCCGCTCGCCCAGGTTGACCCCGGACATGCGGGTCTGGGCGGTGAACTGCACCCACTCGGCGCCGTGGATCTCCCGCTCGCGCAGGCCGTAGCGCTGCTTGGCGAAGACCACGATTGAGCGGCCCTCCGGGGTCTCGTCGGCCAGGCTGGACAGCTGCGCCGCCTCCGCGAGTTCGGCCTCGGTGACGCCGTTCACGGGGACGAACTCCGACGCCTGCCGGTTGCCCAGGGTGATCGTGCCGGTCTTGTCCAGCAGCAGCGTGGACACGTCCCCGGCGGCCTCGACCGCGCGGCCGGACATGGCGAGGACGTTGCGCTGGACGAGGCGGTCCATGCCCGCGATGCCGATCGCCGACAGTAGCGCGCCGATCGTGGTCGGGATCAGGCACACCAGCAGCGAGACCAGCACCACGCCGGTGACGCCGTCGGCGTTCAGCGCGAGCGAGTCCGGCACGCCCGGGTTGGTGAGCTTGGAGTAGATGGCCAGCGGCTGCATGGTGACGGTGGCCACCAGGAAGATGATCGTCAGCGCGGCCAGCAGGATGTTGAGGGCGATCTCGTTCGGCGTCTTCTGCCGGTTCGCCCCCTCGACCAGGGCGATCATGCGGTCGATGAAGCTCTCGCCGGGCTTCTGGGTGATCTGGACGACGATCCGGTCGGACAGCACCTTGGTGCCGCCGGTGACCGCCGAGCGGTCGCCGCCGGACTCGCGGATCACCGGGGCGGACTCGCCGGTGATGGCCGACTCGTCCACCGACGCGATGCCCTCGACCACGTCGCCGTCGCCGGGGATGGTCTCCCCGGCCTCGACGATCACGAAGTCGCCCTGCCGCAGCTCGGGCGCGCCGACCACGTCCCAGTCCGTGGACGTGCGGCTCTTGAGACGGCGGGCCTGGGTGTCGGTCTTGGCCTTGCGCAACGTGGCCGCCTGCGCCTTGCCGCGCCCCTCGGCGACGGCCTCGGCCAGGTTGGCGAAGACGGCGGTCAGCCAGAGCCAGACCACGATGGCCCAGGCGAAGAACGACGGGTCGAGGATCGCCAGCACGGTGGTGAACGCGGCGCCGACCTCGACGATGAGCATCACCGGGTTGCGCCACAGCGTGGCCGGGTTGAGCTTCTTCAGCGCGTCTGGCAGCGACCTCAGCAGCTGCTTCGGATCGAGCAGACCGCCGCCCACGCGGCCGTTCCGCTCCGCTGTCTTGAGCGCGGGGGATGACATGTCAGGACAGTCCTTCTGCGATGGGGCCGAGCGCGAGCGCCGGGAGGTAGGTGAGGGCGACCAGGATGATCGTCACGCCGACGACCATGCCGACGAACTGCGGCCGGTGCGTCGGCAGCGTGCCGGCGCTCTCGGGGACCGGCGACTGCGCGGCCAGCGATCCGGCCAGCGCCAGCACCAGGATGATCGGCAGGAACCGGCCGAACGCCATGCACAGGCCGAGCGCCACGTCGTACCAGGGTGTGTTGACGGTGATCCCGGCGAAGGCGGAGCCGTTGTTGTTGGAGGCGCTGGTGAACGCGTACAGCACTTCGGACAGGCCGTGCGGGCCCGCGTTCAGCATGCTGGCCCGCTGCTGCGCCGAGCCCATCGCGAACGCCGTGCCGACCAGCACCAGCACCGGCGTGACCAGGAAGTACAGGGAGGCCAGCTTGATCTCGCGCGAGCTGATCTTCTTGCCCAGGTATTCGGGGGTGCGGCCGACCATCAGCCCGGCCACGAACACCGTGATCACGGCCAGGATCAGCATGCCGTACAGGCCGGAGCCGACCCCGCCGGGCGCGACCTCGCCCAGCATCATGTTGAACAGCGTCATCATGCCGCCGAACGGCGTGTAGGAGTCGTGGAAGGAGTTGACCGCGCCGGTGCTGGTCAGCGTGGTGGCGGCGGCGAAGGTGGCCGAGTCGGAGACGCCGAAGCGGACCTCCTTGCCCTCCATCGCCGCCCCGACGGCCTGCGGCACGGTCGCGTGCCCGCCCAGCTCGAAGACGTTGGTGAGCAGCACGCTGGCCAGCGCGATCACGCCCATCACGGCGAGGATCGCGTACCCCTGCCTGACCTGCCCGACCATCTTGCCGAAGGTGCGCGTCAGCGTGAACGGGATGACCAGGATCAGGAAGATCTCCAGCCAGTTCGTCCAGGTGGTGGCGTTCTCGAACGGGTGGGCCGAGTTGGCGTTGTAGAAGCCGCCGCCGTTGGTGCCCAGCTCCTTGATGACCTCCTGCGAGGCGACCGGGCCGCCGGTGATCGGCTGGGTGCCGCCGGTCAGCGTGGTGATCTCGTGCGGGCCGGAGAAGTTCTGGATCAGCCCGCCGGCCACCAGCACCAGAGCGCCGACGAAGGCGATCGGCAGCAGGATCCGGAGCGAACCGCGGACCAGGTCCACCCAGAAGTTGCCGATCGTGTCGGAGGTGCGCCGGGCGAACCCGCGCACCAGGGCGATGGCCACGGCCATGCCCACCGACGCCGAGACGAAGTTCTGCACCGCCAGCGCGGCCATCTGGGTCAGGTGGCCCATCGTGGACTCGCCGGAGTAGGCCTGCCAGTTGGTGTTGGTGACGAAGCTGATCGCTGTGTTCCAGGCGATGTGGTCGGTGACCGGCTTCATCCCGACGCTGAGCGGCAGCTTGTCCTGCAGCCGCTGGATCGCGTACACGAACAGGATCGAGACCAGCGAGAACGCCAGCAGGCTGCGGGCGTAGACACCCCAGCTCTGCTCGGCGTCCGCGCGCACCCCGAGCAGCCGGTAGATCACGCGCTCGACGGCGTTGTGCTTGGCGCTCGTGTAGACCCGGTGCATGTAGTCGCCGAACGGCTTGTGCACCAGGGCCAGAGCGGCGATCAGGGAGACGATGAAGATCATCCCTGCGAGGGCCGTGCTCATCAGAAGCGCTCCGGGAACAGCAGGGCCACGACCATGAAGATCACCAGACCGGCGACCACGATCAGGCCGGCGGCATTGACGGCACTCACAGCCGCTCCACCGCCTTCACCACGAGCCCGAAGATCACGAAGATCGCGATCGTCAGGGCGACGAAGATGACGTCAGCCATCCCCACTCCTCAATCTGGACATGTTTGTTCGGTCGCGCCCATCTCGGGCGGCGCCAAGGCAAGCAAACTCCGAGATTTGGGGCGTTTTTCCTTTCTTGACGGGTTCCATACGGCTGGAGCCTGATTTTTGACGGCATCTCTACGCGCCGCTCCGAGCGCGCCTCGGAGTTCCCCGGTCTTCGGCGGAGGTGGCGTCCCGCCGCTGACCCGGGAGGTGCTGCCCGGCCTCGTAGGTTTCACATAGGTATTGGGGCGTTTTGCGTCTTAAATGCGTATATATGGACGCCCCTGGGAGTGCATCGGGATCAGCATGTTCTCCATGTCCATCGTGAAAACTCCCACCGCCAAGGAGCCTGCCGATACCGGCGAACGGCATCGCCTGTCCGTCGTCGGCGGCCTGGCCGCGCTTTCCCTGGACGCGATGGCGTCGGTGGCGTACGGGCCCGAGGCGATCGTGCTGGTGCTCGCCCTCGCGGGCGGCGCCGGGCTCGGCTTCACCCTCCCGGTCACGCTGACCATCGCGGGCCTGCTGGCCGTGCTCACCCTCTCCTACCGGCAGGTCATCGCCGCCTTCCCCGACGGCGGCGGCGCGTACGGGGTGGCCAGGACGTACCTCACGCCTTGCGCTGCAGGTTTCAGCCTGACGGCGCCGACAATGGGATCCGGTGCCCAGCCGGGCAGGTCACGGTGCTGTCAGCGGTGTAGATGGCATGGAGGGGTCGAACCTGCCGGGCCCGGGTCCGGCACAGCGGTGCGGGTTTACTCGAGGCGCGATGCCCGGCGGCGGGCGTCGGCCAGGGGAGCTGCGCAGCCCCGTCAGGCGGCGTCGAGGGCTGCGGTGATCTTGCGGATCATGTCGGCCAGGGTGGAGCCCTCGGTAGCGATCTTGTGGGGATTGCCGGTGGCGTCGGCGGCGGCCAGCAGCGAGACGGCGCCGTAGGCGGCGGTGCGCAGGGTGAGCTTGTCCTGGTCGGTAAGCGTGATGGACATGGTGGTGCGCTCCTTTCGCGGCACGGGGACAGGTGCTGGTCAGCGCCGGGCGGTCACGCGTCCCAGGTGACCGGGAGGCTCTTGACGCCGTAGATGTCGGCGGTCTCCGGGCGCAGGGCGACCTCGTCGGCCGGTACGGCCAGGCGCAGCGTGGGGAAGCGGTTGAGCAGCGCGGGGAGCGCTACGCGCAGCTCGACGCGGGCCAGCTGCTGGCCCAGGCACTGGTGGATGCCGTGGCTGAAGGCCAGGTGCCCGCCGTCCTGCCTGCTGATGTCGAGCACATGGGGGTCGGTGAAGCGCTCGGGGTCGCGGTTGGCGGTGGCGTACGACAGGATGACCGTCGAGCCGGCCTTGACGGTCTGGCCGCCCAGCTCGACGTCCTCCAGCGCGACCCTGGCGAACTGCTTGGCGACGCTCAGATACCGCAGCAGCTCCTCCACGGCCGGTTCGGCGAGCGCGGGCTCGGCGCGCAACGCCGCCAGCTGCTCCGGGTTCTGCAGCAGCGCGAAGGTGCCCAGCGCCAGCATGTTCGCGGTGGTGTCGAAGCCGGCCGACAGCAGGATCAGGGCCATGCCCTGCAACTCCTCATCGGTCAGATCGCCGTCCATGAGGTCGCTGAGCACGTCGTCGGTGGGGTTGGCGCGCTTGGCGGCCACGAGCTGCGCGAGGTACTGCTGGGTGGCGGTGTAGGCGGCGATCAGTTCCTCGTCGCTGACCTCTCCGCCGAGGAACTTGTCGATGTTGTCCTGGAAGGAGCCCCGGTCCTCGTACGGCACGCCCAGCAGCTCGCAGATGATGACGGCGGGGATGGGCTTGGCGAAGGCGGTCACCAGGTCCGCCGACGGTCCGGCCTTCTCCATGGCGTCCAGGTGCTCGGCGGTGACCTGCTCGACCCGCTCGGTGAGCAGGCGCATCCGCCGGACCGTGAACTTGCCGACCAGCGGTTTGCGGTAACGGCTGTGCTGCGGGTCGTCCATGAGCAGGAACTCGCCGGGCGGCGCCGGAGGGACCTCGATGTCGCCGTACTCGCTGTAGTCGATCAGCGGGTGGTGGCGCATGAGCTCCTTGCGCGAGCTGAACCGCGCGTCGGCCAGGACCGACCTGGCCAGGTCGTAGCCGGTGATCAGCCAGCCCTCGTGCCCGTCGGGGAACGGGAAGCGGCTGATCGGGCCGTGCTCGCGCGCCTGGATCAGCTCCTTGGGCGGGTCGAAGGGGCAGCCGGGCTGACGCGCCGTCGGCATCGTGGTGAGGGTGTGGAGGGATTCAGTCATGACCGTTCCTTCGTTGCAATGAATGGCGGCGTGAGCCGAGCCGAGGTAGTCAGGAGATCTTGCGGCGGTAGGCGTTCATGGCGAAGACGTACGCGACGGCGAGGATGCCGACACACCAGGCCAGGGCGACCCAGACGTCGGTGCCGACCGGCTGCTGGCTGAACAGGGCGCGGATGGCGTTGACGATGGAGGTCACCGGCTGGTGCTCGGCGAAGAAGCGCACCGGGCCGGGCATGGTGGCGGTGGGTACGAAGGCCGAGCTGAGGAACGGCAGGAAGATGAGCGGGTAGGAGAACGCGCTCGCGCCTTCCATGGTCTTCGCGGTCAGGCCGGGGATGATGGCGATCCACGTCAATGCCAGGGTGAACAGGATCAGGACGCCGGCGACGGCGAGCCATGCCTGCACTCCCGCCGCCGAGCGGAAGCCCATGAGCAGGGCGACGAGCACGACGACCACGAGCGAGATCAGGTTGGCGACCAGCGAGGTCAGCACGTGCGCCCACAGCACGGACGAGCGCGCGGTCGGCATGGACTGGAATCGCTCGAAGATGCCGCTCTTCATGTCCATGAACAGCCGGAACGCGGTGTAGGCGACGCCCGAGGCGACCGTGATGAGCAGGATGCCGGGAAGCTGGTAGTTCACGTACGAGTCCGACCCGGTGTTGATCGCGCCGCCGAACACGTAGACGAACATCAGCATCATGGCGATCGGCATGACCGCGGTCGTGATGATGGTGTCCGGGCTGCGCGTGATGTGGCGCAGGGATCGTCCCAGCAGGACGGTGGTGTCGCCGAAGAAGTGCTTGGTCATCGTGGTTCCCCTAGGTGTTGTTGGTGGCGACGAGGGAGAGGAAGACGTCCTCGAGGGTGGGCTGCTTTTCCACGTATTCGACCTTGGCGGGCGGGAGCAGCTGCTTGAGCTCGTCCAGGGTGCCGTTCACGATGATCCGGCCCTCGTGCAGGATCGCGATCCGGTCGGCGAGTTGTTCGGCCTCGTCCAGGTACTGCGTCGTCAGCAGCACCGTCGTACCCCGGCGGGCGAGTTCCTTGACGGCCTGCCACACCTCGATGCGCGCCTGGGGGTCGAGCCCGGTGGTCGGCTCGTCGAGGAAGATGACCGGCGGGTTTCCGATGAGGCTCATGGCGATGTCGAGGCGGCGGCGCATGCCGCCCGAATAGGTGGCCACCTTCCGCGCGCCGGCGTCGGTCAGCGAGAAACGGGCGAGCAGGTCATCGGCGACCTTGCCCGGGTTCTTGAGGTGCCGTAGCCGGGCGACCAGTACGAGGTTCTCCCGCCCGCTGAGGATCTCGTCGACGGCGGCGAACTGTCCGGTGAGGCTGATGGACTCCCGCACGTCGCCGGCCTGCGTGGCGACATCGAAGCCGTTCACGCTCGCCGTGCCCGCGTCGGCCTTGAGCAGTGTGGACAGGATTTTCACGGCGGTGGTCTTGCCTGCCCCGTTCGAGCCGAGCAGGGCGAAGATGCTGCCGGGCGCCACCTCGAAGTCCACGCCGCGCAGCACGTGTAGTTCCTTGTACGACTTCTCCAGGCCTCGCACCTGGATCGCCTGGGCTTGCTGTTTCGTCATCAGCTGGTCCTGTCTTCTGTGTCTTCGCCGGCGGCGCGCGCGACGGCGCTGTTGAGGCGGTTTCGCTCCCGGGCTCGCCACTGCCCGATGGGGTAGTTCTGTGCGAACGCCTCGACGAACTCCACGGGGTCCTCCCCGAAGATGTCGCGGATCGGGGTTCCGTCCGCCGCGCTCCGTTCGAACAGGTCGGCGAGGTCCTCGTACATCGCGATCGAGCCTTCCACCGGCCCGGTGTGGATCAGGTACCGATCCAGCGCTTCTACCGCCGTGCGGTAGTTCTCGGGAAGCTGCTTGATGCGCGCCTTGTACTGCCGGTAGCGCCGCTTCTCCTCGAGCGACCCTGTGACCACCTCCAGGTACTGCAGGTAGCGGCTCTTCTGCTCGTTCGGCTCTGTGGCCATGCCTACTTACCTCCTTCATGGAGCTGTTCGAGCCGTTCTGCGAGGAAGCTCCAAGTCCTCCAGAACTCCTCGAGATACGCCTGTCCCTGAGCGTTGAGGGAGTACACCTTGCGCGGCGGCCCCTTCTCGGACGGGACCTTCTCCACGTCTACGAAGCCGCGCTGCTCGATCCTGACCAGCAGGGCGTAGATGGTGCCCTCGGCGATGTCGGAGAAGCCCTGATCCCGCAGCCACGCCGTGATCTCGTAGCCGTACGCGGGCCGACCGGACAGGATCGCGAGGACGATGCCCTCCAGCACGCCCTTGAGCATCTCCGTCATCTGCTTGCCCATGGAACATCCTTCAGCTACTCGGTAATGCTAGCTACTGGTACATAGTAACGCTGAATAGCTGAAAGGCAAGCCGGGATGTCGACCCTCGGCTTCGCCGTGGCGGATGTTCATGGCACCCACCATCGCCTGCCGCGCTGATATGGGGCCGTTGCCGTGCTGACATGGAACCTGGGGCGATGACGTTCGTGAGTTCAATGGCGGGCTGGATGCGGCTGCTCAGATCCGGGGGCCGAGGAAGCAGCGCGGTCGAACGCCTCCGGGGTGATCGTCTCGATCGAGCCGGCGGATGCATGGTGTCGACGTGACCGGTGCGGGTGATCTGGGCTACCGGCGGTTATGTTGAAGCATCGGTACCGCGATGGGGGAGCGTTGTGAGCGATCGTCGGCACGTGCCCGCGCCGCAGGCGGCTCGTGGTCCGGGCGCGCACGACGCGGTGCGGCTCGCGTCGGTGGTCGGTGCTCTCGGTGTGGTGTTCGGTGACATCGGGACCAGCCCCATCTACACCCTGCAGACGGTGTTCAACCCGAGCGACCCGCATCCCGTCCCGGTGAGCACGGAGAACGTGTTCGGGGTGGTGTCGCTGGTGTTCTGGTCAGTGATGATCATCGTCACGGTCACGTACGTGTTGCTGGCGATGCGCGCCGACAACGACGGTGAGGGCGGCATCATGGCGCTGATCACGCTGGTGCGGCGGTGGAGCACGCAGCGGGGCCGGCGGGCCGTCTCCGTGCTGGCGGCGCTGGGCATCTTCGGCGCTTCACTGTTCTTCGGGGACAGCATGATCACCCCGGCGATCTCGGTGCTGTCCGCGGTCGAAGGACTCAAGGTCGTCCAGCCGTCACTGGAAGAGCTCGTCGTGCCGATCACCGCGTTGATCATCGTACTGCTGTTCCTGGTGCAGCGCCGGGGGACCGCGGCCGTCGGCCGGGTGTTCGGGCCCGTGATGATCGCCTGGTTCGTGACCATCGGCGCGTGCGGCGTGGCCGGCATCGCCGAGCACCCGGACATCCTCAAGGCGCTGTCGCCGACGTACGCGATCGGCTTCCTGGCCGGTCATTTCGGCGTCGCCTTCTTCTCCCTGGCGGCGGTCGTGCTCGCCGTGACCGGTGCCGAGGCGTTGTACGCCGACATGGGCCACTTCGGCCGCCGGTCGATCAACCGCGCCTGGCTGATCCTCGTGTTCCCCGCCTGCGTTCTCAGCTATCTCGGCCAGGGCGCGCTGATCCTCGCCGATCCGGCCAACATCAGCAGCCCGTTCTTCCTGCTCGTCCCCGTCTGGGGGCGGCTGCCGATGGTCCTGCTGGCCACGGCGGCGACCGTGATCGCGTCCCAGGCGGTGATCACGGGCGCGTACTCGGTCGCCTCCCAGGCCGCGCAGCTCGGCTACCTGCCGCGGCTGCGGATCGCGCACACCTCCGAGTCCACCATGGGCCAGGTCTACGTCCCCTGGATCAACTGGCTGCTGATGGTCTCGGTGCTCACCCTGGTCTTCGCCTTCCGCAGCTCCACGGCGCTGGCCTTCGCGTTCGGCATGGCGGTGACCGGGACGATCACCATCACCACCCTGCTGTTCTTCTACGTGGCCCGCGCGAAGTGGGGCACACCGGTCTGGATCATCGGCCTCGGCGCGACCGTGCTGCTGTCGGTGGACCTGCTGTTCGTCGCGGCCAACCTGACCAAGCTCGTCCACGGCGCGTGGCTGCCGCTGCTGATCGGCCTCACCGCGTTCACCGTCATGACCACCTGGCAACGGGGCCGCGAGATCATCACCGCGGAGCGCGAACGGCGTGAAGGCTCGCTGCGCGAGTTCGTCGCCCGGCTGCGCACCGGGAAGGCGACGACGCTGCGGGTCCCGGGCACGGCCGTCTTCCTCAACCGGGGCAAGGAGACCGCGCCGCTGGCCATGCGCGCCAACGTCGAGCACAACCACGTGCGGCACGACCACGTCCTGATCATGTCCATCGAGACGGAGCCCGTGCCCCGCGTTCCGGCCGACCGGCGCATCGCCGTCGACGACCTCGGCTACGCCGACGACGGGATCTTCCACGTCACCGCCCGCTTCGGCTACATGGAGACCCCGGACGTCCTCGGCGCGCTGGCGCTGCTCGACCCGGCCATGACCGAGGGGCGGCTGCGGCTCGACCAGGCGTCCTACTTCCTGTCGAAGGTCGAGCTTCGGCGTGGCACGGCTCCGACGATGGCGCCGTGGCGCAAGCGGCTGTTCATCGCCACCTCGTACATCACCGCCGACGCCGCCGAGTACTTCGGCCTGCCCCGCGACCGCACGGTCATCATGGGCTCGCAGATCGAGGTCTAGCCCGACGGGGGTGATCTGGCGGGGGATGCGCCCGGACCTCGGGCGCGGATCGCCCGGCTACTGGGGCTTGTAGTGGGAGAACACGTCCCGCACCTCCCGCGGCGAACAGGCGAGCGCGACCTCGTCGGGGTCGGCGCCCGTGACGTGAGGCAGGTGCACGACGATGTCGTACGCGTCCAGCGCGCTCACAGGGGAGTAGTACGCGCCGACACCGGCGCGTTGCACGGTGGCACCCCGGACGGCCTCGGCGTCGGCCGGCGACAGTCGCCGCAGATCGGTGGCGAAGGGGCCGTCGTGGCCGGCGTGCATGAGGGCGTCGAGGCTGCCGGGCTCCGGTGCCTCCATCGGCGCGAAGAGGACACCGGCCTGGAAGGCCGCGAAGTCGGAGTTGAGCATGTGACCGGTTCCCGAGGTGGCGCCGATGACCAGGTAATCCTCGCCCAGCCGGTCGGCCAGGTGCATCCCCATCGGCGTCACCGGGTCCATGCCGGGGAGTGCGGCGGGCCCGCGCTGGACGTGGCCGTTGTGGGCGGCCAGGACGATCCGGTCCTGTCGGCGCAGGATCCATTCGACCGTGTCGGCGATCTCGGCATCTCGGTTGTACATCACGCTCTGCTGGTCGCCGCCGGTCATACCGCGGATGACGGACTCCAGGGTGAGCACGTGGCGCATGGATCGCAGCGCGCGCTCGTACTCCTCGGCGGTGGTGCGCCGGACGTACTCCAGGCGCCGGCCCTTCATGCGCGCGGCGAGGCCGGTGAGGCCCGCCGTCAGCGCGTCCTTCGTCTCGGGCGGGAGCTGGGCGTAGACGGCCATGGTCGCGGGAGCGGCGAACGCGGACGTCGCCGCGAAGGCCGAGGCCGTCTCCCGGATGGCCGGGTCGAGCTGGAAGCCGGGATCGGCCTGCGCGAGGTAGGCGAGCACGGCGTCCAGGGCGGGGATCAGGGAGGCGTTCTGGCCTCCTAGATCTATGCCGTAGAAGCCGACGGGGCGCTCGGCGGTGGCGTTGTGCCGGCGCATCCACTCCAGGTGGGCGCCCATCTGCCGCCAAAGGCCCGTCAGTGAGGTCAGGCCGCTCGCCATGATCTCGCCGAGCCGGTCCTCGCCGCCCCGGACCCAGGCGTCGGTACGCCGGCCCTCCGTGAATCCGGTCTCCATCGCGTACGCGCCGAACCCGTGCCGCTCGGTCAGGTAGCGCAGCAGTCGGTGGCGCAGCTCGTAGAACTCCCGGTTGTAGTGCGCGCTCTCGCCGATCGCCACCACCCGCGCGTCACCGATCGCGTCGTCCAGCCATTCCAGGTCGTCCAGCGCGGCGCCCGGGTCCAGCGTGCGCAGGGGGATCACCGCCTCGTCGCTGAGCAGTGCCATCGTTGCCCCTCTCGAATAGTTCCAACTTTGGGAACAGTACCAGTTATGGAAATATAGGAGAATGGACACGCTTGAATTGATCTTGCATCCCGTCAGGCTGCGCATCATGTGGGCACTGTCGGGCGGGCGCACCCGCACCACGTCCGACCTGTGCGAGAGCCTGCCCGACGTGCCCAAGACCACCCTGTACCGGCACGTCGGCCTGCTCGCCGACGCCGGGCTGCTGGAAGTCGCCGACGAGCAGCGGGTACGGGGGATGGTCGAGCGCTACTACCGGCTGCGGCAGCACGCCACCCACATCGATCTCGACACGGCCAAGGCGATGTCACTTCAGGACCACCGCCACGGGTTCGCGGCGGCCATGGCGGCGCTGCTCGCGGAGTTCAACGCCTATCTTGATCGGCCGGGCGCCGACCCGGTCGCGGATCGGGTGGGGTATCGGCAGGGGACGTTGTGGCTCACCTCGGAGGAGATGGAGGAAATCGCGGTTGAGCTGCGGGAGGTGCTCAGGGCGCGGACGGGGAACGGGCCCGGACCGGAGCGGCGACCGCATGTGATCAGCGCGATCTTCTTTCCGACGGAGGAGTGGGGGCAGGATGACGGAAGCCCGTGAACTCGTTCCGGACGGCAAATGCCCAGCCCGGCGAGGTCGGTCGTCGATTGCCTGGTAGAGGGCGGTCCAGAAGTCGTTGCGGTCGATCCGGAGTTCCTGGCTGAGCGCCTGCTGGGAGCAGGGGCCGACGGCGTCGAGCAGCTGGAGCACGAGGTGTCGCCGCCGTGGGGTTGTGGGCGGCCCGCGCCCCGAACTGGGCTCGTGTAGGGTCCCGATCTCAGAGACGCGTGTTCGG
>NZ_JBSFTC010000048.1:0-52675 GCF_053590415.1 Nonomuraea sp. NPDC003201 | reverse complement strand
GCCCGCCCTGCGGGCCGCCGGCCGCCGGATCAGCCCTTCAGGCGGGCCAGGGCGGCGCGCAGGCGCTCCTGCGCCCGGGCGCGGCCGAGCACCTCGATCGACTCGAACAGCGGCAGGCCCACCGTCCGGCCGGTGATCGCCACGCGGACCGGGGCCTGGGCCTTGCCGAGCTTGAGCCCGTACGCGGTCCCGACCTCCTCCAGCGTCTCCTTGAGCGACTCGGGGTCCCAGCTGACCGTCTCCAGCCGCGACAGGTAGTCGGTGAGGATCTCCACCGGCGAGTTCTTCATCGCCTTGTCCCAGGACGCCTGGTCGAAGACCGGCTCGTCGAGGAAGAGGAAGTCGACGTTCTGCCGGATCTCCGACAGCACCGCGATGCGGGTCTGGGCCAGCGCCGCGACCTTGCTGAACAGCTCGCGGTCCCAGGACGGGTCGAGGTAGGGCTCGCAGCGCTGCTCGAACGTCTCCAGCGGCAGCGCCCGGATGTACTCGCCGTTGAACGCGCGCAGCTTCTTCTCGTCGAAGAACGCGCTGGCGGAGTTGACGTCCTCCAGCCGGAACAGCGGCATCATCTCCGACCACGGCATGATCTCGCGGTCCTCGCCCGGCCCCCAGCCCAGCAGCATCAGGTAGTTGACCGTGGACTCCGCGAGGTAGCCCTCCGCGCGGTAGTCCTCCAGGGCCACCTTGTCGCGGCGCTTGGACAGCTTCTTGCGCTGCTCGTTGACGATCACCGGCAGGTGCGCCCAGACCGGCGGCGTGGCGCCCAGCGCCGGCCACAGCAGCATCTGCTTGGCGGCGTTGCCCAGGTGCTCCTCGCCGCGGACGACGTGGGTGATGTTCTGGGTGATGTCGTCGACCGCGTTGGCCAGCACGTAGAGCGGCGAGCCGTCGGTGCGGGCGATGACGAAGTCCTCCTGCGCCTCGTTGGGGAACTCCACGTTGCCCCGGATGAGGTCCTCGACGACCGTGACGCCGTCGTCGGGGGTGCGGAAGCGGACCGCGCCCTCGGTCAGGCCGCGGTCGCGGCAGTGGCCGTCGTAGCCCCGATGCTCGGAGCCGGTGCGGGCCACCAGCAGCTCACGCGTGCAGTCGCAGTAGTAGGCCCGGCCGTCGGCCAGCAGCTTCGCCACCGCCTCGCGGTGCTGGGCCTCGTACGCCGACTGGAAGTAGGGGCCCTCGAACGCCGGGTTGCCGCCGTTGATGCCGATCCAGTCGAGGGCGGAGATGATGCCCTCGGTCCACTCCGGACGGTTTCGCGACGCGTCGGTGTCCTCGATGCGCAGCACGAAGCGGCCGCCGGACTGTTCGGCCAGCGCCCAGTTGAACAGCGCCGTGCGGGCACCGCCCACATGGAACATGCCGGTTGGGGACGGGGCGAACCGCACCCGTACTTCAGTCACGGGAGACCACCTTGTTCGTGAGTGTGCCGATGCCTTCGATGCCGACGCTGACCTCGTCGCCGATCTCCAGCGGGCCGACGCCCGCGGGGGTGCCGGTCAGGATGACGTCGCCGGGGATCAGGGTCATGACCGCGCTGACGTAGGCCACCAGCGCGGGGATGTCGTTGATGAGCTGGCTGGTGCGGCCGCTCTGCCGGATCTCGCCGTTGACCGTGGTCGTCAGCGCCAGGTCGCTCGCGTCGAGGTCGGTCTGGATCCACGGCCCCAGCGGGCAGAACGTGTCGAACCCCTTGGCCCGGGTGAACTGCACGTCCTTCTTCTGGAGATCGCGGGCGGTGACGTCGTTGGCGCAGGTGTAGCCGAAGATGACGTCCTTGACCCGCTCGACCGGCACCTCGCGGCACAGCCTGCCGATCACCACGGCCAGCTCCCCCTCGTAGTCGACGCGGTCGGACAGCGTCGTGGGGTACGCGATGTTCTCGCCGTGGCCGATCACCGACGTGGACGGCTTCATGAAGATCAGCGGTTCCTCGGGCACCTCGTTGCCCAGCTCGGCCGCGTGCTCGGCGTAGTTTCTGCCGATGGCGACCACTTTGCTCGGCAGCATCGGGGCCAGCAGTTTCACCTGGGACAGCGGGTGCCGCTCGCCGGTGAACTGCACCTGGCCGAACGGGTGACCGGCGACCGCGGAGATGACCTCCTCGCCCGGGCCGCCCTCGACCACGCCGAACGACACGCCTTCGCCTGTGGAGAACCTCGCTATACGCACCTGACAAGGCTATCGCCGCCACCGCCAGGCTCCGCCCAACGCGTACCTCGTGCCGCGCCGGACCAGGAGCAGGACCCTGAGGCCGCCCGCGTTAGCCTGGATATCTCAGCAGGTGGTGTCGCCGACGAGAGGGGCCCCGTTGTCCGTCGTGAAGATCAACGTCCTTAACGTGCCCGCCGACATGCGCGAGGAGCTCGAACGGCGCTTCGCCAACCGGGCGGGCATGGTGGAGTCGGCCGACGGGTTCGAGTGGTTCGAGCTGCTCAGGCCGGTGGAGGGCACCGAGCGTTACCTCGTCTACACGCGCTGGCGCAGCGAGGAGGACTTCCAGAACTGGCAGCAGGGTGAGGCCTTCCGGCGCGGGCACGCGCAGGCCGCCCAGGCCGCCCAGGAACAGGGGCACGGCCACGGTCACGGCCACGGGCAGGGGCCCGCGGCGACCGGCTCGGAGGTGTGGACCTTCGAGGTCGCCGAGAGCACCGGCCCCAAGTCATAGCCGATCCGGCTTCCAAGGCCCCTTTCGGGGTCAGGCGTCCAGCGGGTTGCGCGCGATCCGGTTCACGATGCCGGCGCGGACGAACTGGCCGGCGATGCTGGACGGCTTGCGCGCGCCCTGCTCCGAGATGCACGCCCCGAATTCCTTGGCGATCTCCAGCCTCGGGTAGCGCTCCAGGACCTCGCGCCTGATCGCCTCGGGGATCTCCTCCGTACGGCGGCCCGAGATGTCCATGCCGGTCGAGAGCTCCAGCAGGTGGCCCTCCGGGTCCTCCTCCAGGGGCACCTCGTCCCACATGTGCCGGATGATCACCTCGCGGGCGCGTACCCTCCGCTCGGGCGACCAGCCGGCGCCGGCGCAGAAGACCCAGGCCACGTCGCCGCCGGCCTCCTCGAACGGCACCGAGTGGCTGTCGAACTCGGCCACCAGCCCGAGGTCGTGCAGCATGGCCGACACGTAGAGCAGCTCCGCGTCGAACGCGATGCCGTGCTCACGCGCGTACGCGGCCGCCCACAGGTAGGCCCTGATCGAGTGGTTGAGCAGCGAGGGCGTGTGGTAGCGGGCGGCCACCTCCAGCGCCCCGCGGCAGGCGGGTGTGTCCGGGATCACGAGGTCGTCGAATGTCACCGCACCAGCATGTCGCGCCAGGTACGGCTACGCCATGCGGGACACCGGGGACGCATCGAGCATCTAACGAATCCGCCACTCAACTTGACCCATTGATCGCGATTCGGAAAGCATGTCCCACCTTCACTTTTTGTCCCGAAAGGAACTGGCGTGCGCCGGCTCGCGATACCTCTTGCCCTTTTACTGGCGCTCGGCGGGTTAGGCAGCCCCGCGCATGCCGACAAGGTGACCCGGACCGCGGAGTGCCAGGGCGACTGGCTGCCCGGCACCCCCACGGCCGACGACGTCATGAAGGGCGAGATCTCGCTGGTCGGGCTGCCCGCGTACAAGCTCGGCAAGAAGATCAACTGGAGCGCGAGCCCGTACGGGAACCGTTCGTGGGAGTTCGTGTTCCAGTCGCTGCGCTGGATGGGCACGCTGGTCGTCGCGTACGAGAACAGCGGTGACCGCAGCTATTTGGATCGCGCCACCGAGATCACCAAGGACTGGGTCGCGAACAACAAGCCCGGGGCGCGCGGCACCAAGCCGTACACGTGGAAGGACCACCCGGTCTCGCTGCGGACGCAGCCGCTGCTCTGCCTGAGCATGCACGTCAAGGAGAGCTGGCTGAAGGACAGCCTCGCCGACCACGCCAGGCTCCTGTCGGACTCGCGGCTCTACAAGAAGGGCCACAACCACGGCATCGACCAGGACATCGCGCTCATGGGCATCGGCTGCAGGTACGGCCGCAAGGACTGGTCGGACCTGGCCTCCCGCCGGCTGACCGGCACGGTGAAGCTCGACGTCGACTCGCAGGGCGCGCTCATGGAGCAGGCCCCGCGCTATGCGGTGTACGTCTACAGCCGGCTGCAGGTCGCGATCACCAACATGAAGGCGTGCGGCAGGAAGGTGCCCGGCGAGATCGCCAAGCGGGCCGAGGCGATGAAGGACTTCATCGCCCACGCCACCATGCCGACCGGCTACATGGTGCCCATCGGCGACGGCACCGCCGAGACCGAGCCGAAGATCGAGACGGGGACGCCGAAGCAGGAGGTCAAGACCTACCGGGCGGGCTACGTCTTCGGCCGCACGGCCTGGGGCAAGCCGGACTCGGCGTACTACTCGATCAGGTTCGGGCCCGGGCTGAAGTTCCACGGCCACGAGGACCACCTGGGCGTCACGTACTACGCCCAGGGCCGCAACCTCCTGGTGGACGGCGGCTTCCACTCCTACGAGAAGAGCGCCTACCGCTACTGGACGCTCTCCCCCGAGGCCCACAACGTGCCGACGGTGGTCGGGGCCCGCTTCAAGCCGCGGACGTCCTCGAAGCTCGTGGCGTCGAAGTACGGCAAGGACCGGCAGTCGTTCAAGCTGACCGACAAGGCGTACGGGGTGAGCCGCACCAGGTCGGTCCTGGTGAACCACGGCGAGGACCTGATGGCGGTGCTGGACACGGCCTCGGGCGGCAAGAAGATCAGCAACCTCTGGCGGTTCGACCCGTCGCTCAAGCTGGTGTCCAACGGCGGGGGCAAGGTCGTGCTCGGGGACGGCAAGTTCAAGGTCACCCTGCTGCAGTTCTCGTCGTCGTGCGACCGGGTCGGCGGGCAGAAGGTGGAGCGCGGCGGGAAGGTGGGCTGGGTTTCTCCCACGTACCTGTCGAAGCTGCCGACCAATGTGGTGGTGTCACCGGCGGCGCAGTCGCTGCTGACGGTGATCGTGCCCGGGACGGACTCGCCCAAGGTGTCCTGCTCGGGCGGGAAGGTCACGGTGGACGGCACCTCGTTCTCCGCCAAGGCGTTCTAACCTCGCCTCCTGCCGTCTAACCTCGCCTCCTGCCGTCAGCCCAGGAAAGAGCCGCCTCCATCCACCATGATCGAGCAGCCGGTGATGAATGAGGCGTCCGGCCCGGCCAGGAAGACGGCGGCGCGGCCGATGTCGGCCTCCGCGTCACCGGTGCGGCGCAGCGACAGGCCGGACAGCGCCGCCTCCAGCTCGTCCGGCCGCGTGTCGAAGTAGGACTTCGCCCCTTCGCTGAGCGCGAAGGGGCAGATCGCGTTGACCGTGATGTCGTGGGCACCCCACTCGCGGGCCGCGGTCCTGGTGAGGCCGCCGACGGCGGCCTTCGCCGAGACGTACGCGCCGTAACCGACCAGCCCCTGGACCTCGGAGCCGGAGCGCAGGTTGATGACGCGCCCGCCGCTCTTGAGGTGGGGGAAGCAGGCCCGCATGAAGTACGTGCTGGCCATGGGGCCGGTGCGGAACGCCAGCTCGAGATCCTCGTCGGTGATCTCCTCCAGCGGCACCCCGACGCGGGCCGCCATCGCGTTGTTGACCAGGATGTCCACGGTGCCGAACCGCTCGACCACCGCGGCCACCGCGGCGCCGACGGCGGCGGAGTCGCGGATGTCGCAGGTCAGCGGGATCGCCGCCGCGCCGAGGCGCTCGATCTCGCCGGCCGTCCCGGCCGCCGCCTCGCCGTTGAGGTCGACGACGGCGATCGAGGCGCCCTCCTTGGCCATGGCCATGGCGATGCCGCGCCCGATCCCCTGCCCGGCGCCGGTCACTATCGCGACCTTGCCCTCCAACGAACCCATGACGGCTCCTTCCCTTCGCACTATCCAACACCTGTCGGCTAAACAACAGGTGCCGTCAAAGTACACTGAGCCCGTGCCCGAAGAGAAGCCCCCGCTCACCGGCCGCGTCCAGGCCGACCCCCGCGCGCGGCGATCCCTGGCCGCGCTGCAGCAGGCGCTGCTGGATCTGGTCCTGGACAAGGAGCTGGGGCAGATCACGGTGGCCGACGTCACCAAGCGGGCCGGCCTGAACCGCTCGACCTTCTACGACCACTTCCCCGACGTCCACGCCCTCGCGGAGTCGGCCTGCGCGGCGATGTTCGACGGCCTGGTCGCCGCCGCGCCGAAGCTGGGCCGGTACGTGGTGGCCCGGAGCGAGCCGCCCGTCGAGACCACGCGGTTGTTCGCGCACGTCGCCGAGCACGCGCACCTGTACCGGGCGCTGCTGGGCCCCGACGGCAGCGCCCGGCTCCAGGACCACCTGCGACACCGCATGACCGTCGCCGTCCACGTCAGCGGACAGCACACCTCACCGGACGACGGCGGCTCCACCCACGTCGACGATCCTGCGGACATCCCTCATGACGTTCCGGCGGCGTTCGTCGCGGGGGCGCTGCTGTCGGTGGCGGCGGACTGGGTGCGGCGGGGGTGCCCGGGCACCCCCGAGGAGCTCTCCGCGGCGGTCTGGCCCCTGATGGTCGGCGCCTCACCCTGAGCCGTCGTCTCATCGTGAACCGCGCGTCTCACCCTGAACCGCGCGCCTCATCGTGAACCGGCGGCGAAATCGGCGCCTTCGCCGTCAGAACATCCCGTACGGGATCTCGCCAGGATCGGGCACCGGCTGCACCACGTCCCAGTGCTCGACGATCTGCCCGTCCACCATCCGCCATATGTCGACGACCGCGATCCCGCGCTCATCCCCTGGCGGGACCATGTGATAGTGCAGCATCACGTGGTCGTCCTCGGCGACGACCCGCTTGAGGTCGAGCTTCGCCCCGGCGACCGGGGCGCTCGCGATGAACTCGATGAACGCGTCTCTGCCTGAGGGATTTCCCGGGCTGTGCTCGACGAAGTCCTCCCGGAGCAGGTCGCGAAGTATCTCCACGTTCCCCGCCGCGAACTCCGAGAAGCCGCGCAGGACGATTTCCTTGTTGCGTTCGGCAACGCCGTTCTCACTCATGGGGCCACCATGCGGCGCCCCGGCCCGGCCCGTCGATTACATCCCATGTAATGGACAACCGGCTACCAGGGGGTCCGGGGAGCCCCTGGTCCGTCACTTCTTGGAGATCATGACCTCGTGGCCGTCCGGGTCGGTGGCCTTGATGTAGGTGCCCCAGGCCTCCTCTACCGGGTCGGTCACGGTGACGCCGAGCTCGCGCAACTGACGCACCGTCTCGTGGATGTCATCGCAGGCGAAGGTGAGAAAGGCGCCCTCGCCCGGCTTCTTGTCGAACGCCTCCGCGCTGTGCAAGGTGATCGAGGTCTGTCCGTTCGGCGGCTTGACCTCCACCCAGCGCGCGCCCGGCCACATCTCGGCATCGACGGTCTTGGTGAAGCCGAGCTTGTCGACGTAGAAATCCACCGACCGCTGCTGATCGGCTACGTACATGACGGCGACGTTGATGTGGGTGATCATGGATATCCCTTTGTCCTGTCGGCTCGACTGCATCGGTTGTCGGCGATGCCCGCACTGCCCTCTCTGCGCAGCGCGGCACAGCAGCAGCCTATGTGCGCCGACCTTGCCGAACCCGCCGACGTCATTGCCCATGTGATCGACGGTGGATCGCGGTGAAGGCCAGGAGCAGTTCGGCGGTCCGCGGCGGGTCTTCCACGATGGGCGAGTGTCCGGAACCCGGTAGCAGCTCGACCTTCGCGCCCGGAACGACGCCATAGTCGGCCGCGGACGAGGATCGCCACCTCCGGTCCTCCACACCGAAGATCACCAGCAGCGGCTTGCCGAGGTCCTTAAGCCGATCGGGGAGCGCCCGCTCCTCCAGGTATTCGCGGGGCGCCTGCATGATCGCGACGAACGCAGGGAAGCTCATACCGCGCAGCTCGTCCACGAACGCCTGCGGGATCGGGTGGTCCGCCCGCCTGAAACCGGTGCTCGAGAACTGGCGGATCAGCTCGTCGCTCGGCGGCCACTGCGAGGGTCCGATCGCGGCGGACTCCTGTGCGATGAAGGCGTCCATGCTGGGTCCGGTGTTGATGAGCGCGAGCGCGGTCACCAGGTCGGGCCGTTGCTCGGCGAGGGCGGTGGCGACCGCGCCGCCGCTGGAATGGCCGGCGACCACGGCGTGCTCGACGCCGAGCCGGTCCAGCGCCGCACCGGCCCGGCGTGCCTGGTCCGGGACCGCGTAACTGCCGTCGGCCGGTTGGCCCGACCGGCCGTGGCCGAGCAGGTCGATCCGGATGACGCGATGGGATCTGGTCAGCAGCGGAACCAGCAGGTCCCACCACATGGCCGAGGATGCCGTCCCGTGGATGAGCAGGAGTGGGGGCGCGTCGCGGGGGCCGTCCTGGCGGACGTGGATGTCGCCGTCGTCCAGGGGCAGGGTCGAGCTCTCGGTGGCTTCGGTTCCGCCGTCAGAAATGGTCATGAGGCCACTGTCGCCGCCGGTACGCGCCGGTGGATTGGACAAATGTTCCCCTGGATCGGCCCGCGTAGCATGAAACGGTGCGGACATTCGTGCACGGCGCGGCTGTGTGGGACGTGGCATGCCCGCGGCGGCCCAGCCGGGTGGCCGGTGTCACCATGGCCGGGTTCCGGGTCCGTGACCTGGACACGCTCCGGATGGTCCCGCATCCGGCCGTGACGCTGCTGGTGGAGTTCGGCGCCGGTTCGGCCGTCATGGAGTACGCCGCCGGGCGGCAGCAGCGGGGAAGCATCGTCGCGGGGCCCGGGCTCGGGGCCGGAGGCGCGGTCCAGGCGCGGGGTGAGAACGTCGAGTGCGTGCAGGTGCGCCTGTCCCCGGCGATCGCGCGCGCGGTTCTGGACGTCTCCCCCGCCGACCTCGACGGCGCCGTGGTGGCCCTCGACGACCTGTGGGGCCGGGAGGCGTCACGGATCCGCGAGCGGCTGAGCGAGGTCTCGTCGTGGCAGGATCGTTTCGCGTTGACGGACGCGCTGCTCGCCCGCCGGCACGAGGCGGGGCCGCCGGTGGACCCGGAGGTGGCCTGGGCCTGGCAGCGGATCGTCGCCGGCCGCGGCCGGGTCCGGGTCGACGGCCTGGCGGCCGAGGTCGGGTGGAGCCGTAAGCGCCTGTGGTCCCGGTTCCGCTCGCAGATCGGCCTGCCGCCCAAACGCGCCGTGAAGCTGGTCCGCTTCGATCATGCCGCCCATCGCCTGGTCGCGGGTGAGGGCGCGGCCCGGGTCGCGGCCGACGCCGGCTACGCCGACCAGTCCCACCTGCATCGGGACGTCGTGGCGTTCACCGGGGTGACACCCGCCACCGTGGCCGGCGAGCCGTTTCTGGCGGTCGACGACATCGCGTGGCCCAGCCACGCGACACCCGCCGGTTCGCCGGCCGGCCGCATGTGAGATGGTCACCGCTTCGGTCGCCGACCGCACGTGAGACGGTCGCTGGCCAGATGTGAGGTGGCCACCGCTAACGGGCGGTCACGAACTCCCTCGCACCGCGCAGCCTGGTCCGCAGCTGCCGCTGGGTCAGGGTGCAGTCCAACCGCACATCGAGCGGCCCGGGCAGGTCGGTGTCGGCCCGCCGGCCGGACGGCAACCGAGCCGGATCCAGTCCGTCGCGCCGGGCGACAAGGCAGCCCAGCTCATATCGGCTCACCGCGTCCGCCCCGGCCACATGGTGGATCCCGGCGCGATCGGAGTTCGCGAGCTCCAGGAGGGCCGCCGCCAGATCACCGACATGCACCGGACAGCGCACGTCGTCGGTGAACAACACCCCATGCGTGCCTCCTGAGGCCAGCGCGTGCACGAAGTCCTCGTGTGGAGAGCCGCCGTCACCGATGATCAGAGACGTCCGTACGACCACCGCCGCAGGATCGATCGCCCGCACGGCCACCTCCGCGGCCGCCTTCGCCGCTCCGTACGGACTGACCGGGTCGGGCACGCAGTCCTCGGCATAGGTGATCGCCCTGCCCGAGAAGACGGCGTCGCTGGACACGTGCACCAAACGTGCGCCGTTCCCGGAGGCCGCGACGGCCACGTGAGCGGCGCCCATGGCCGTCGTCACCCAGTCCGACTGGCGGTAGGCCGCGTTGATGACGACGTCAGGGCTGAACGCGCCGATCAGGTCGGCCACGGCCGTACGGTCGCGGACATCGAGCGGCAGCCAGTCGGCCCCTGCCGCCGTTCCCGGCCGCGTCAGGCAGGTCGCGGCCACGACGTCACCGGCCGTCGCGGACTGCCGTACGAGTTCGGCGCCGAGAAAGCCGCTGCCGCCCACGATGAGGATTCTCATGAGCTGCGACCGTAGCGGACCGTGCTACGTCACGACGTTACGCCGGTAGTGGTAGGTCCCGCCCGGCCCACCACGGCGGCCCGGTAGAACTGGAGCATGCATCGCGATCGCACGGTCGGCGAGCTGCTGCGGGAGTGGCGCCGGCGGCGCCGGCTGAGCCAGCTCGACCTGGCCGTACAGGCGGACGTGTCCAGCCGGCACATCAGCTTCGTCGAGACCGGCCGTACGGTCCCCAGCCGCCGGATGCTCCTGCACCTGGCCCAGCACCTGGACGTCCCCCTGCGCGAACGCAACCGGCTCCTGGTCGCCGCCGGGTACGCCCCCGCCTACGAGCGGCGCCCGCTGGAGGACCCGGAGCTGGCGCAGGCGTACGAGGCCATCCAGGGCGTGCTGCGCGGCCACGAGCCGTTCCCCGCCGTCGCCGTGGACCACCGCTGGAACGTACTGCTCAGCAACCCGGCCATGGAGATCTTCCTGGACGGCGTCGACCCGGAGCTCCTGAAATCGCCGGTCAACATGATGCGGCTGGGCCTGGACCCGCGCGGGTTCGCACCCCGGCTGCAGAATCTGGGGCAGGTACGGGCGTACCTGCTGCCCCGGCTCGCCCGCCAGGCCGCCCGCACGGGAGACCCCGAGCTGAGCGCGCTGTACGAGGAACTCCGCTCCTACGGCACCGAGGACGACCCGCCCACCGCCGGGGCCGCCGACATCGCCATGCCCATCCGGCTCCGGCACGACGGGGTCGAATTGAGCTTCTTCAGCACGATCACGACGTTCGGCGCGGCCTTCGACATCACCCTCGAAGAGATCGCCATCGAAACCCTCTTCCCCGCCGACCCCACGACCACCGCCTACCTGCGTCGCCTGGCGGCCTCATGATCAACGGCTCTCCACTGTCGCCAGTTCTCCCGCTCGCGCCGATCTCCATGGCCTCCAATCACGTGCGCTGCATCCATCCCACACAGACCTCGAACGGGATCCTCTGATCATCGCCGATTCCCCGGAGGCTACGCTCCGTCTGCGATGCGCCGCCTCAACGACATCCGTCTCCGGGCGCGCTGATCACAATAGGTTTGCGCGAGGGGCGGCGATCAGATAGACCTTGCTGCCGGACTCCTGTCAGCAGGACCGAGGACATCGAGAGGAGGGATAAGCCCATGATCCCCATGATCACCGCGCTTGTGTCCTCCCGGGGCACGGACCACGTCTGACCCCGGAGCGGACAGGCGCCTTCACCGGAGAGTGCCTTGACCGTGAACCAGAACGACCTGACCATCCGCCCGATCACCGGCCGCGAAGAACTCGACCTCTTCTCCCGACTTCCCTACGTCCTCAACGAGGAACTGGCGGACGACCTCGCCGCCGGTCGCCGCCGACCGCAGTGGATGTGGGCGGCCCTCCGCGGCGACCAGCTGCTGGCCAGAGCCGCCTGGTGGGGCCGGAGCGGCGACGACACACCATTCCTCTTGGACATTTTCGACATCGACGACAGCGGCGCGGATCGCGAGCGCATAGACATCGGCGTACGGCTGCTGCAGACCGCCATGGCGGAAGTCGTCCCGGCAGGCACCCGTCCCCCCGGGTACAGCCGCATGGTCCCGCCTGATTGGCGCGAGGCCGGAGTGAGCAGGCGCGTCGTCGAGGACCGCATGGCCGCCCTGGAACGGACCGGCGCTCGCCTGCTCGTCGAACGGCTGCGCCTGGAGTGGCGCCCCGGGACGCCGATCTCCGATCCCGGTGGACGCCTGGCGTTCCGGCCGGTCCGCGACACCGAAGAAATCCTCGCCCTGATGACCTTGGTCCTGGATGGCACGCTGGACGCGCACAGCCGCGACGACCTGACCCGGATGTCTCCCCGCGAAGCGGCGGTCAGACACTATGAGGACGAGCTTGCGCACTATCGGAGCCCGCGGGACTGGTGGCGGGTCGCGACGCTGCCGGACGGCGAGCCGGTGGGGTTCGTCACCCCGGCCCGCAACGACTACAACCCCATCATCGGTTACCTCGCCGTGCTGCCCGCACACCGAGGCAACGGCTACATCCACGACATCCTTGCCGAAGGCACCCGTATCCTCAGCGCGCAGGACGTCCCGCGTATCCGGGCGGCCACGGATCTCGGCAACGTTCCCATGGCGAGCGCCTTCCAACGCGCCGGATACGTCAACTTCGAACGGACGATCAACATGACCTGGGACTGATCCGGGCATCGGGCGGGAGGCCACGAACGACCTTCCCGCCCGGCTCGGCCACATCAGGCGAAAGCCCTTCGGTCCAGGCGGCTCCGTCTGCCGGCAGCCGTCCCGCGCTGGGAGTCATTCTGAGCAATCGTCGCCCCTCACGTCCCGCTGTGCGGGCGAGCGAGCAGGCTTGGGTGGGCTCCAGCAGGCCCACCGCGTAACAGGGCGACGGGCGGGCGCAGCGAGCGGGGGTTTCGGGGATCGAAGGGGGCGGGAGCCCTCCCGGGAGGCGCTGCCCGCAGCGCCCCTATCGCGGAGGACCGGGCGGTTTCCCGCTCAGGCGGTCTTGTGGCCGGCGCGGAGGAGGCCGTAGGTGACTGCCTGCTCCAGGGCCTGCCACGACGCGTCGATGATGTTCTCCGCCACCCCGACCGTGGCCCACTCGGACGTGTCGTCGCTGGAGGTGATGAGGACGCGGGTGATGGCGTCCGTGCCGTGGGTGCCCTCGAGTATGCGGACCTTGTAGTCCACCAGTTCCAGCTTCGCCAGCTCGGGGTACAGCTGCTCCAGCCCCAGCCGCACGGCCTTGTCCAGGGCGTTGACGGGGCCGTTGCCCTCGCCCGTGGCGACGATGCGCTCGCCCTTGGCGTGGAGCTTGACGGTGGCCTCGCTGACCAGTTCGCCGCCCTTCGTGCGCTCCACGATCACGCGCCACGACTCGACCTCGAAGTGGCGCTTGCGCTTCCCCTCCACGGTGTCGCGCAGCAGCAGCTCGAACGACGCGTCCGCGGCCTCGAAGGTGAATCCGCGCGACTCCAGGTCCTTGACGCGTTCGACCAGGGTCTTGGTGTGTTCCGGGGTGAGGTCGTAGCCGAGTTCGCGGCCCTTGAGCTCGACCGAGGCGCGGCCGGCCATGTCGGAGACGAGCATGCGCATGTCGTTGCCGACGGCGGCGGGGTCGATGTGCTGGTAGAGGTTGGGGTCGACCTTGATGGCGCTGGCGTGCAGACCGGCCTTGTGGGCGAAGGCGGAGGTGCCGACGTACGGGGCGTGGGAGTTGGGGGTGACGTTGGTGACCTCGGTGATCGCGTGGGCGATGCGGGTCATTTCGGCGAGGGCGGTCGTGGGGACGAGGTCGAAGCCGCGCTTGAGCTGGAGGTTCGCCACGACCGTGAAGAGGTTGGCGTTGCCGGAGCGCTCGCCGTAGCCGTTCGCGCAGCCCTGTACGTGCGTGGCACCGGCCTTGACGGCGGCCAGGGTGTTGGCGACGGCGCAGCCGGTGTCGTCGTGGCAGTGGATGCCGACGCGGGCGCTGGTCAGGACGGCCTCGTGGACGATCTCGGCCAGCTCGTCGGGGAGCATGCCGCCGTTCGTGTCGCACAGGGCGATGACGTCGGCCCCGGCTTCGGCGGCGGTCCTGAGGACTTCGAGCGCGTAGGCTGGGTTGGACTTGTAACCGTCGAAGAAGTGCTCGGCGTCGAGGAAGACTCGCTGTCCCTCCGCACGAAGGTGAGAGACCGTGTCGCGGATCATCGCGAGGTTCTCCTGGAGAGTCGTGCGGAGGGCCAGCTCCACGTGCCGGTCGTGGCTCTTGGCGACAAGGGTCACGACCGGCGCGCCGGATTCGCGCAATGCGGCCACCAACGGGTCGTCGGCTGCCTTCACACCGGCTCGGCGGGTCGCACCGAACGCGGCGAGCTGCGCGTGCTTCAGGTCCAGCTCTGTTTGAGCCTGCCTGAAGAACTCTGTGTCCTTGGGGTTGGCGCCCGGCCAGCCCCCTTCGATGAAACCGACGCCCAGGCTGTCCAAGTGGCGCGCGACGGCGAGCTTGTCGGCGACGGTGAGGCTGAGCCCCTCCTGCTGGGCGCCGTCACGCAGCGTCGTGTCGTATACGTGGAAGCGGTCGTCGGCCATGAGTCTCTCTTCTCTGGAAGCCTCTGGAAAGCAAAAAGACCCCTCACGGACGTGAGAGGTCTGCGCGCTGGCGGTGTCCCTTGTCAGCCAGCGCGCCTGCTGATAATGAGCAGACCGTAGAACATGGTGCCGCCCAGTCTGCCATATGCATTCAGCATCTGGCACATCGATCTCAGCTTCTGGGACGAGCCTTTACACGGTGACGCCGTCACCACCTGTGATGACGCGCTCGAGCGCGGCCGGGTCGAACGCCTCGTTGCCCAGCAGCTTCCCGTCGAGCAGCACCGTGGGCGTGCCCTGGAGGCGCACCTTCGCGGTCTCCGCCAGATGGGCCTGCGCGTACGACTGCGACCTGACGCACTCGTCCACCGACGCCCCCGCCTGCCTGGCTGCCTTGACCAGGTCCTCGACGGCGAATCCGGACGCCTCGCCGTGCGGCGCGGGCTGCATGGCGTACAGCTCGTCCCTGAAGCTGAGCCAGTTCTCCTCGGGGACGCAGCGGGCGGCAGCGGCGGCGCGGATGGAGTTGGAGCGCATGGGCTCGTCCTGGAAGATCGTCACCGGGTGGAAGACGACCTTGACCTTGCCCTCCAGGGCGAGTTTCCTGATGGTGCCGTCTACCTTGGCGTGCATGTCCTTGCAGACCGGGCAGTCGAAGTCCTCGTACACGTCCAGCACGGGGGCGTCCCCGCCCCGGTCGGCCAGGACCATCGATCCGTCCATCTGCCGGGTCAGCCGCACCCCGTCGGACGACCGGCCCGGCTCCGAGAACGACACCACCCCGAGTATGGCGATGGCCACGCACGCGAGCGCCACCGCCAGCAACCGCTTCATCATCAGCCCACTCTCACCTCATTGATCGCGCAGACCCTACCCGATGCCGGGAGAATGGATATATGAAGGCATACCTCCTAGATCCCGCCGTAGCACAGTACGTCCTCGCGCACACGACCCCGCCCGACGCCCTGCTGGACGAGCTGGCGAAGGAGACGCTCAGCGCCACCGGGGACGCCGCCGGCATGCAGATCTCGCCCGACCAGGGCACCTTCCTGACCATGATCACCCAGCTCGTGGCGCCCCAGGTCGTCGTCGAGGTGGGGACGTTCACCGGCTACTCGTCCGTGTGCATCGCCAGGGGCCTGTCCGGCGGGCGGCTGCACTGCTTCGACGTGAGCGACGAGTGGACCTCCGTCGCCCGCCGCTACTGGCGCGAGGCCGGGGTGGAGGACCGCGTGACGCTCACGCTCGGCCCCGCGCTGGAGACGCTCGCCGCCTTCGACCAGACTGTCGACCTGGCCTTCCTCGACGCCGACAAGGGCAACTACCCCGGCTACTACGAGCTGCTCATGGAGCGCCTGCGGCCCGGCGGCCTGATCGTGGCGGACAACACGCTGCGCCGGGGCCACGTGGCGGACCCGGCGCACGAGGAGCAGACCACCGTGGACATCCGGCAGTTCAACGACCTGGTGATGGAGGATCCGCGGGTGACGGTCCTCTTGCTGCCGGTCGCGGACGGGATGACCCTGATCAGGAAGAACTAGGCGCGGCGGCCGGGCCCTCGCGGACCCGGCCGTCCCCACTAGACGATCTTGTGGATCCAGTTGTGGGCGTCGGGGCGGGCGCCGTACTGGATGCCCACCAGCTCCTCACGCACCCGCATCGTCACCGGGCCGGGGTTGCCGTCGGCGACGCTCCAGGAGCGGTCGGCGCCCTTCACGGTGCCCACCGGCGTGACCACGGCCGCCGTGCCGCACGCGAACACCTCGGTGAGCTCGCCGGACTCGCATCCGGCCTGCCACTCGTCGATCGAGATGAGGCGCTCCTCGGTCTCCAGGCCCAGGTCGCCGGCCAGCTCCAGGATGGAGTCCCTGGTGATGCCGGGCAGCAGGGTGCCGGTCAGCGCGGGGGTGACGAGCTTGCCGCCGAGGACGAAGAACAGGTTCATCCCGCCCATCTCCTCGACGTACTTGTGCTCGTGGGCGTCCAGCCACACCACCTGGTCGCAGCCGTTCTCCACGGCCTGCCGCTGCGCGACGAACGCGGCCGCGTAGTTGCCGCCGCACTTCGCGAAGCCCGTGCCGCCGGGGGCGGCCCGCGTGTACTCGGTGGACAGCCAGACGGAGACGGGCTTGAGCCCACCCGTGAAGTACGAGGCCGCCGGGGAGGCGATGACCATGTACTTGTACGACTTCGACGGGTAGTTGACGCCGAGCCCCGCCTGGGTGGCGATCATGAAGGGGCGCAGGTAGAGGCTGTGACCCTCGGTCGTGGGCACCCATTCCTTGTCGGTCTGGACGAGGAGTTCGAGCGACTCCACGAAAGCCTCCTCCGGCAGCTCCGGCATGGCCATCCGGAGCGCGGAGCGGTTGAAGCGGGCGGCGTTCGCGTACGGGCGGAACGCGACGATCGAGCCGTTGGCCTGGCGGTAGGCCTTGAGCCCCTCGAACAGCTCCTGCGCGTAGTGGAAGACCGAGGTCGCCGGGTCGAGCGAGAGCGGGCCGTACGGAAGGAGCTTGGCGTCGTGCCAGCCCTGCCCCTCGGTGTAGTCGATCGAGACCATGTGATCCGTGAAGGTCTGCCCGAAGCCGGGGTTCGCCAGTACCTGCTCCCGCTCGGCCGCGGTGCGAGCGTGGTCGGATAGCTGCACGTCGAAGCTGAGCTTCTGAGCGATGGTCATGACGTCGGTCCTTCTCTCTGCGAATCTGCCCAAATCTACAGAAATCTGCGGATCGGTGCTGGTAAGCGGGCGCTGCCCGGAAGGCAGCCCCGGTACTTCCTATTGTCTCGCTATATGGGATGGCAAGCGGCCAATGCGGCGATCAGCCCTTTTGGACGCAAAAAAGCGCCTGGCGGCCCTCGTCGGACCACCAGGCGCGTTGGGGCTAGGCGGTCCTAGCCGGATACTCGCGCGGTGATGTCGTCACCGATCTCGTGGGTGGTGCGACCCGCCCAGCCGGCCAGCCGCTCGAGGATGTCATCGGCGACCGCCTGCTCGACCTTGGCCGCCTCGGTGTGCAGGCCGAGGTGGTCGAGGAGCATGGCGACGGACAGGATGGTCGCGGTGGGGTCGGCCTTGCCCTGACCGGCGATGTCCGGGGCGCTGCCGTGCACCGGCTCGAACATGCTCGGCGCGGACCGCTCGGGGTTGATGTTGCCGCTGGCGGCCAGGCCGATGCCGCCCGCGATGGCGGCGCCCAGGTCGGTGATGATGTCGCCGAACAGGTTGTCGGTGACGACCACGTCGAACCGCTCCGGCTGGCTCACGAAGAACATCGAGGCCGCGTCGATGTGGCAGTAGTCGGTCGTGACGTCGGGATATTCCGCCGCCAGGCGGTTGACCGTGCGCTGCCACAGGTCACCGGCGAAGGTGAGGACGTTGGTCTTGTGGACGAGCGTCAGCTTCTTGCGCGGCCGCGTGACGGCCTTCTCGAACGCGTAGCGCACCACGCGCTCGACACCGTAGGCGGTGTTGAGCGACTCCTGGGTGGCGATCTCGTGCGGGGTGCCGCGCCGCATGGCGCCACCGGTGCCCGCGTAGAGGCCCTCGGTGCCCTCGCGGACGACGATCATGTCGATGTTCTCCGGCGGCGTGTCGGCCAGCGGGGTCTCCACGCCGGGGAACAGCTTGACCGGGCGCAGGTTGACGTAGTGGTCGAACTCGAAGCGGAGCCGCAGCAGCAGATCGCGCTCGAGGATGCCCGGCGGCACGCTGGGGTCGCCCACGGCGCCGAGCAGGATCGCGTCGTAGCCGCGCAGCTCTTCGAGCACGGCGTCGGGCAGCGTCTCGCCGGTACGGTGATAGCGTGCGGCTCCCAGGTCGTAGTGAGTGGGCTCGATCTTCGTGCCCACTGCCTCCAGGACCTTGAGCCCTTCGGCCACGACCTCGGTGCCGATCCCATCGCCGGGGATGACGGCCAGACGGATGTTACGCGACTCCATGGGCGGTACCTTACCGCGTCGTCTCGGCTGACGAACACTTCATCTCATCTTTCGGACGCCCCCTTTGTCCGGTATTGCGGTTCTTTGACCGTTTCGTTAAAGTCACCGACCAGCCTAATCCGCGCGCCGTTGCGTGGAGCCGGGGACCCACATTCCCCCTGGGGCGAGTCGGCATCCCCATGCCGTAGGGCTACTTCCAGGCCCGAGCCCGTCAGCTAACCCGGCCGGCCTTATGGAAGGACAGACCCCTGTCTCGAATCGCCATTGTCCTGGCGGCGGGCGCCGCCGGGCTCATGCTGGCCTCCCCCGCCCATGCCTCGTCCAAGATCGACGACCTCACCACCCTGACCGGCGGCCAGATCAAAAAAATCCAGGAGAAACAGGCTCCGAAGCCCGCCTGGAAGGTCGCCATCAAGTTCGCCATGAGCAAGCGCGGCACCCCGTACGTGTGGGGCGGCGCCAGCCCGAGCGGCTACGACTGCTCCGGGCTCATGCTCAGGGCGTACGAGCACGCCGGAATCGAACTCCCCCGCACCGCCGCCGAACAGTACGGCGCGTTCACCAAGAAGATCGCCTGGCAGGACCTCAAACCCGGCGATCTGGTCTTCTTCCACGGCCTCGGGCATGTCGGGATGATCTCCCGGCCCGGCTACATGGTCCACTCGCCGCACACGGGTGACGTGGTCAAGGAAGAGCGCCTGACCTCCTGGCGCAGGGACTCCTTCGTGGGTGGCGTCCGCCCCGACCGCAAGGGCGTACGGCTCTGGTCCAAGCTCCAGGAGCAGCGCGACGAAACACCCACCACCCTCACGGCCACCCTGTAGGAGGCCGCGGCGTCCGCCTCCCCACGCGACGGTCAGGGGAGGCGGGCGTCGAAGATGAGGTCCCAGGCACGGGTCCTGGCGTGGGCCACCGCGCCCAGCAGGACGCCGCTGTCCCCCAGCGTGCTGGCCACCACCGAGGGCCGCAGCGGGCCGAGCTCGGCGATGCGGGCCTCGATGGCCTCCCCCAGGAGGTCCAGGTTGCGGCCCACGCCGCCGCTGAGCACGATCACCTCCGGATCCAGCACGGCGGCCACCGCCACCAGCAGGCCGCCGATGCGGCGCCCCTCGGCCTCCACCACCGAGCGGGCCACGCCGTCGCCGGAGGCCGCCGCGGCGAAGACCTTCTTGGCCGTCTCCAGGCTCAGGCCGGCGGCGCGGGCCGCGCGGACCACTCCGGGCGCGGCGGCGACCGCCTCCGTGGCGCCGTGGGCCAGGGCGTCGCCCGCCGGCGGCGCCGGG
The DNA here is from genome assembly GCF_053590415.1 of Nonomuraea sp. NPDC003201. Taxonomy (NCBI): domain Bacteria; kingdom Bacillati; phylum Actinomycetota; class Actinomycetes; order Streptosporangiales; family Streptosporangiaceae; genus Nonomuraea; species Nonomuraea sp. NPDC003201. Next base: position 33,082 of record NZ_JBSFTC010000048.1, on the reverse strand, counting down.
TCCTCGGTCGCGGGCACGTACGAGACCTCCCCCGCCGCTCCCCGGGCGCCCACGTACAGCTCACCGTTGATCACGATGCCCATCCCGACGCCGGTGCCGACGGACACCAGCGCGAAGTTGGACTTGCCGCGCCCCGCCCCGTGCGTGTGCTCGCCGACGGCGGCCAGGTTGATGTCGTTCTCGATGACGAGGTCGACCTCCATCTCGGCGCGCAGGCGCTCGGCCAGGTCGGAGCCGGGCAGGTTGGGGGCGAACTCCAGGCGGCCGAGCTCCGGGTTGTACACGCCGGGCGTGCCGACGACGGCGCAGGCGATGGCGGGCCAGTCGACGACGGCCTCGCGGGCGGCGGCCCGGCACAGCTGTCCGACCAGGACGGCCAGTTCGGCGGAGGTGAGGGCGGTGTTGCGCCCGTCCCTCCGGCCGGCGAATTTCCCGCGCAGGTCGGCGACGGCGACCCTGATCCAGTCACGCCCGATGTCGACGCCGGCGACGTGGGTGGCGGCGGCGTTGACGTCGTACAGGGACGTGACCGGCCCCGGGCGGCCGGAGACCTCGCCGACGAGGTGAACGAGCCCGTCCTCCTCCAGCCCGGCCAGGGCCGCGGACACCGTGGGCTTCGACAGGCCGGTGACCTTGGCGAGGTCGGCGCGCGAGGCGGGGCCGTGCTCCTGAAGATGGTCGAGCAGGCGGCGCTCGTTCAGCACTCGCAGCAGCCGCGGATTACCCAGGTCGCCCCGCATCTCACCCTCCCTTGAAGAAGCAAACCCTAGCCAACTCGCCTGATAGTAAATTACCTTTCTTACCAAGCACAGGGGCGGCACATCCGGAAGGACGAAGTGCGATGCACCGAGCATGGCGATCAATCCCTGTCGCGGCGGTCCTCCTGGCCGCCGCCTGTGGAAACACCGGCAACAGCACCGGCGCCACCACCACGACCACGCAGGGCCAGGGCGGCAAGACGATCGCGCTGTTCCTGCCCGAGTCCAAGACCACCCGGTACGAGGCGTTCGACCGCCCGCTGTTCGAGGCGAAGGTCAAGTCGCTCTGCCCCGACTGCAAGATCCTCTACAGCAACGCCGAGCAGGACGCCCCCAAGCAGCAGCAACAGGTCGAGGCCGCGCTCACCCAGCAGGCCGACGTGCTCGTGCTCGACGCCGTGGACGCCAACGCCGTGGCTCCCCTGGTGAACCAGGCCAAGCAGAAGAAGGTCCCGGTCATCGCCTACGACCGGCTGATCTCGGGCATCGACTACGCGTACTACGTCTCGTTCAACAACGTACGGGTGGGTGAGATGCAGGGCCAGGCCCTGCTCGACGCCATGACCGCCAGGGGCACGGCGGCGAAGGGCCAGATCGTGATGATCCACGGCTCCCCCACCGACCCCAGCTCGGCCGACTACAAGAAGGGCGCCAAGAGCGTGCTGGACGGGAAGGTGAAGGTCGGCAGGGAGTTCGACACGCCGGACTGGAGCCCCGACAAGGCGCAGCAGGAGATGGAGCAGGCCATCACCGCGCTGGGCAAGGACACCATCACCGGCGTGCTGTCCGCGAACGACGGCATGGCGGGCGGCGCGATCGCGGCCATGAAGCGCGCGGGCTACAAGCAGCTCCCGCCGATCACCGGCCAGGACGCCGAGCTGGCCGCCGTCCAGCGCATTCTCACCGGCGAGCAGTACATGACCATATATCTGGACATCAGGGCGGAGGCGGAGAAGTCCGCCGAGCTCGCCGTCGCGGTCGCCAAGGGCGAGCAGCCCACCGCGCCCGCCAAGGTCAACAACGGCACGGCCGACATCCCGGCGTTCCTCCTCGACCCCATCCCCGTCACGACCGACAAGGTCAAGGACACGATCGTCAAGGACGGCTTCTACACCGCCGCCCAGCTCTGCACGGGCGAGGTCAAGGCCGCCTGCGAGAAGCAGGGCATCGAGTAGATGCTCTCGGCGACAGACATCTCCAAACGGTACGGGGCGGTCCAGGCGCTCGACGGGGCCCGCCTGGACCTGCGCCCCGGCGAGGTCGTGGCCCTCATGGGCGACAACGGCGCGGGCAAGTCCACGCTGGTCAAGGCCATCTCGGGGGTCGTGACGCCGGACGCCGGCACGATCACCGTGGACGGCTCGCCGGTCAGGATCGCCAACCCGCACGACGCGCAGGCCCTCGGCGTCTCGACCGTCTACCAGGACCTCGCGCTCTGCGAGAACCTCGACGTCGTGGCCAACCTCTTCCTGGGCACCGAGCGCCGCCGCGGCTCGCTCCTGCGCCACATCGCCATGGAACGCGCGACCCGCGAGCTCCTCGGCCAGCTCGACGTGCGCATCAGGGACATCAGGGTGCCGGTCGCCATGCTGTCGGGCGGCCAGCGGCAGTCGGTGGCCATCGCCAGGGCGCTCATCGGCGAGCCGCGGCTGGTCATCCTCGACGAGCCCACGGCGGCCCTGGGGGTCGAGCAGACGGCGCAGGTGCTGGCGCTGATCGGGCGGCTGCGCGAGCGCGGGCTCGCGGTGCTGGTCATCTCGCACAACCTCGCCGACGTACGCGCGGTGAGCGACCGCGTGGTGGTGCTGCGGCTGGGCCGCAACGCCGGCGAGTTCACCACGGCCACCGCCTCCCAGGAGGAGATCGTGGCCGCGATCACGGGGGCAGGGACATGACCGACACGCTGGTACGCAGCCCGTACACGCCGAAGGTCGCCGTCGAGCGGCTGCGCCAGGGGGACGTCGGCGCGTGGCCGGTGGTCGGCGGGCTGATCGCGATCGCGATCGTGTTCAGCACGCTGAACGACCGCTTCCTGTCCCCCGAGAACCTCACCAACCTCGTGCTCCAGATGGCCGCCACCGGCACGATCGCGCTGGGCATCATCATGGTGCTGCTGCTCGGCGAGATCGACCTGTCGGCGGGCTCGGTCAGCGGCCTGTGCGCCACGATCATGACGATCGTCCACGTCAAGCAGGGCTGGAACCCGCTGCTCGCCATCCTCCTGGCGCTCGCCGCCGGCGCGGCGATCGGGTTCCTGCACGGCCTGATGCTGACCAAGCTGCGGATGCCGTCGTTCGTCGTGACGCTGGCCGGGCTGATGGGCTGGCTCGGCCTGCTGCTCTACCTGCTGCGGCAGGGCGGGACGATCAACCTGCCGTTCACCGGGTTCATCTCCAAGCTGAGCGACACCTGGCTGCCGGGCTGGCTCGCGTGGACGGTCGCGGCGGCCCTGGTGGCCGTGTCGGCGGGCGCGTCGCTCGCGGTCAGGAGGCTGCGGCTGGCGGCCGGGCTGCCGGTGACGCCGCTGTGGTGGTCGCTGGCCAAGGCGGGCGGGCTGGCGGTGCTGCTCGCCGCGGCCGTGATCGTCATGTCGGCGGACCGCGGCGTGCCGCTCCTGCTGATCATCTTCGGGGCGCTGGTGGTGCTGCTCGACCTCATGCTGAGGCACACCACGTTCGGTCGGCACCTGTACGCGGTCGGCGGCAACGCCGAGGCCGCCAGGCGCGCCGGCATCAACGTCACCAGGATCAGGATCCTCGCGTTCATGCTGGCCTCCACCCTGGCGGCGGCCGGGGGCATCCTCGCCGCCAGCCGCCTGTCGGCCGTCAATCAGGGCTCGGGCGGCAGCGACATCCTCCTCATGGCGATCGCCACCGCGGTCATCGGCGGCACCTCGCTGTTCGGCGGGCGCGGCCGGGCCTACGACGCGCTGCTCGGCGTCCTGGTCATCCAGGCCATCTCCAACGGCATGTACCTGCTCAGCGTGGACTCCTCGGTGCGGTTCATGGTGACCGCCGCGGTGCTGGCGCTGGCCGTGGCCATCGACTCGCTCGCCCGCAGGGGCGCCGCCCGGTGACCCGGGTCCTGGGCATCGACGTGGGCGGGACGAAGGTGGCCATCGGGGTGTCCACGGCCGACGGCCCCACGCTGTCCGCCCACGTCCGCCTGGACACCGGGCCTGACACGCTCGCGCGGGCGCTCACGGCGGCCCGGGCCCTGGACGGCGCGCCCGCCGCCGTGGGCTTCTCGACGTGCGGGGTGATCCGCGATGGCGTGGTACGGCTCGCCCCGAACGTCCCCGGCTGGGAGGGCCTCGAACTGCCGAGGCTGCTCCAGGAGGCGTACGGCGCCACTCCGGTGTCCATCGACAACGACGTGAACGCGGCGGCCGCCGCGGAGCTGCGCTGGGGCGCCCTGCGCGGGGTCTCCACGGGCGTCTACCTGAACCTGGGCACCGGCCTGGCGGCGGCCCTGGTGGTGGACGGCCGGGTGGTGCCGGGCGCCCACGGCGCGGCAGGCGAGATCGGCTACCTCCAGGTGACGCCGGGCGAGCCCGCCTTCGCCGACGGCCGGGTGCCCCTGGAGGAGCGCGTCGCGGGCGGCGCGCTGGCCGCCCGCGGCACCGCGCTCCTGGGCCGCCCCGTCACGGCGGCCGAACTCCTCGGCGGGGGTCACGCGCGGGAGCTGGTGGACGAGGCGCTGCGGACGCTGGCCATGAGCGTGGCGAACCTGTGCGTGGTCCTCGATCCCGAGCGCCTGGTGGTCGGCGGCGGCATGATGGGCGCGGCGGAGCTGATCCTGCCGAGGCTGACGGCCGAGGTCGGCCGGGTGGTGCCGTTCCCGCCGGAGGTGCGCCCGGCCCGCTTCGCGGACGACGCGCCCCTGCTGGGCGCGCTGGCGCTGGCCCGCGCGGCGGTAGCGTAGGGGTATGGCACTGGAGCAGGTGCATCTCACCGGGGAGAAGGCCACCCTGCTCGCCACCCTGTACGGGCGGGCGCTGGACGCGCGGTCCCCGGATCCGATCCTCGGCGACGACCTGGCCGCCGAGGCGGTCGAACGCATCGACCACGACTTCACCGAGACCGGGATGAACGCCGGCCTGGCCGTCTCGGTCGCGATCAGAGCGCGGTTCATCGACCGGTGGGCGGCCGGGTTCCTGGCCACCCATCCCGAGGCCACCGTGCTCCACCTGGGCTGCGGCCTCGACACCCGCGTCCACCGGCTGGACCCGCCGCCCAGCGTCCGCTGGTACGACGTGGACTACCCCGACGTGATCGAGCTGCGGCGACGCCTGTTCCCCGAGCGGCCCGGCTACCGCCTGATCGGCTCGTCGGTCACCGAGCTGAAGTGGCTGGAGCAGGTCCCGGGCCATGCCCCTGTGCTGGTCGTGGCCGAGGGCCTGCTCTACTATCTCGACCCCGGCGAGGGCCGGGCCCTCATCAGGGCGATCGTCGAGCGCTTCCCCGGCGGCCAGTTCGTCTTCGACGCGGTGAGCCCGCTCGGGCTCAAGACGCAGAAGCTCAACAGGCCGGTGCGCAAGGCGGACGCCCACCTGGTCTGGGGCATCGACGGGCCGGGCGAGCTGCTGGCGATCCATCCGAGGTTGCGTTGCCTGAGCGCGGTGAGCGCGTTCGACATCGAGGGGTTCGACCGCCTGCCGACGCCGCACCGCGTCGCGGCCCGGATCGCCGGGCTGCTGCCGGGGGTGAAGCGGGCGGCGGTGTTCTACCGGCTCGGGTTCTGAGGGGCGCCGCCGTTGTCCCTGCGGTCCAGGGCGGTCTGCAGGGCCTGCGCGGCCTCGTCCTCATGCTCCTCGGCACGGTTCCAGGCATACATGTCGTACATGTGACTCATCTCATTTCGCGAGCCGTTCGGCGGACGAATGGGACTTATTGGCCGACACACCACGACGCCCCGCGGCGAGTCGTCGACCTGCCCTAACAGGCCCCGCCGCGGCAGGTAATAAGTACGAGCACCTGGCGCATTACCAGCAACAGTACCCCAGCAATCTCATTGGATGTCCTAGTATCTTGCATGCTGAGACAGCAAAGGCCGCCACCCGGAACCGGGTGGCGGCCTTCAGGCCGGGAAGGAGGCTCAGCCCTCCAGGTCCACGGAGCGGCCGCTCTCGGCGCCGATCTCGTTCCCGATCTGGTCGATCACGTCGGCCGGGATCGCCGAGTCGACGGTCAGCGCGATGAGCGCGTTGCCGCCCTTGGTGGAGCGGGCCACCTGCATCGAGGCGATGTTGACGCTGTGCTCGCCGAGGAGGCGGCCGACCACGCCGACGATGCCGGGACGGTCGGTGTAGGTGAAGAACGCCAGGTGGGCCGTCGGCTCGATCTCCATCTCGTAGCCGTTGACCTCGACGATCTTCGTGATCTGGCGCGGGCCGGAGAGCGTGCCGGACACCGAGACCTGGCGGCCGTCGGCGAGCACGCCGCGCACGGTCACCACGTTGCGCCAGTCGGGGCTCTCCGAGCTGGTCACCAGCTCCACGTTGAGACCGCGGTCCTTGGCCAGCAGCGGCGCGTTGACGTACGTGACCTGCTCCTCGATCACGTCGGTGAACACGCCCTTGAGGGCCGCCAGCTCGATCACCCGCACGTCCTCGGAGGCGATCTCGCCGCGCACCTCGACGTCGAGCTTGGTGGCCACCTCGCCGGCCAGCGCGGTGAAGACGCGGCCGAGCTTCTCGGCCAGCGGCAGGCCCGGCTTGACGTCCTCGGCCACCACGCCGCCCTGGACGTTGACCGCGTCCGGCACGAACTCGCCCGCGAGCGCCAGCTTCACGCTCCGCGCGACCTGGGTGCCGGCCTTCTCCTGAGCCTCGTGCGTGGAGGCGCCCAGGTGCGGCGTGGCGACGACCTGGTCGAGCTCGAACAGCGGGCTGTCGGTGCACGGCTCCTTGGAGAACACGTCGAGACCCGCTCCCGCGACGCGCCCCTCCTTGATCGCCGAGTAGAGGGCGCCCTCGTCCACGATGCCGCCGCGGGCGACGTTGATGATGCGCACCGACGGCTTGACCTGGTGCAGCTCCCTGTCGCCGATGAGACCGAGGGTCTCCTTGGACTTGGGCAGGTGGACGGTGATGAAGTCGGCCTGCTTGAGCACCTCTTCGAGGCTGAGGAGCTTGACGCCCATCTGCGCGGCGCGGGCCGGCGGCAGGTAGGGGTCGTAGGCGATCAGCTCGACGCCGAACGGCTGCAGCCGCTGGGCCACAAGCTGGCCGATCTTGCCCAGACCGAGGATGCCGACGACCTTCTCGTCGAGCTCGACACCGGTGTACTTGGAGCGCTTCCACTCACCGTTCTTCAGCGCGGCGTGGGCCTGGGCCGTGTTGCGCGCGCTGGCCAGGATGAGCGCGATGGTCTGCTCGGCGGCGCTGGTGATGTTGGAGGTCGGCGCGTTGACGACCATGACACCGGCCTTGGTGGCGGCTTCGACGTCGACGTTGTCGAGGCCGACGCCCGCACGGGCGACCACGCGCAGCTTCGGCGCGGCGGCGATGGCCTCGGCGTCGACCTGCGTGGCGGAGCGCACGATCAGGGCGTCCACCCCGGCGAGGGCGGGCAGCAGCTGGGAACGGTCGGCGCCGTCGGTGTGGCGGACCTCGAAATCAGCGCCGAGTACGGCGAGGCCAGCCTCGGACAGCTCCTCTGCGACCAGAACGACGGGCTTGTTCACTGGTGTGGATCCTTAACGGCACGGCGGGCATTCGGGGGACACGTCCACGGATCCCCCGACGGTCCCACAGATTCTATCCGGCGCTTGTGAACGCGTTCACGAGGCACCCACGATGTGAGACAGCTCCGCTCTACCCCCGGGGGAAGAAACTCATCCACTCCGCTTACATCTTTGTCTTGATCGGGAGATTTATTCGCCATTAGCCTGATAAGCCGTGGCCGAGTACCTAGGGTTCGTCTTATGAGCATCGGGAATCCTGCGCTTGCCGACGCGCTCGCTCAGCATGGCACTCCGCATCGCCTGCTGAGCGCTCTCGCCGACGGTGGAGTCCTGGTGGCAGTGCGGTCAGACCGCTCGGTCGTCCTCGGGACGACCCAGGCCGGAGACCGGGTGTTGCTCGGTTACACCGGCTCTGTCACCTATGCCAGGCACCGCGGCAGTCATTCCCTATCGGCGTGCGACGCCGACACCATCCTGGACATCCAGCGCGTCACCGGCGTGCGGGAGATCGTGATCGACGCGGCCGGACCAGCCGCCGCGGCCGTGCCCATCGACGACCTCCAGCGCTTCATGTCCTCGTCGCGTTCGGGGCCGACGCCCGTCCTCTCGGGGGCGGTGCCGGCCGCGTACGCGACGGGGGCGATGGCGACCGTCTCACGCGGTGCCGCGCTGGCCCAGGTGGCACCTCCGACTCCGCAGGCGCCGACGCTGCCGTGGGTGCCCGCGCCCCGGCCGCACCTGTCGGGGCCCATGCAGCAGGTGGACCCCGGCTACCGGCGGTGCGCGCATCCGATCCTGCCCGCGCTGCGGCAGGCCATCGGGCTGCTGCTCATGGACTTCCCGCTGGTGCACCACGTCTGGATCTCCGAGGCGCGCACGGCGTCCGGGGCTCCGGGGATCATGCTGCACGTGAAGGTGCACATGTCGGCCGCCGAGGACGTCGTACGCGACCTGCACCGCCTGGTACGCGCCCGGCTGCCGCAGTTCGCGGCCTCCGGGGCGCCGATCCTCATGGCGAGGGTGGCGGACGCGCGCAGCGAGCAACGGATGATCGAGATCGGCGCGCACGTGGTGTGCGCGAACGTCATCGACTGACGCGAGCCATGTGCCGCGGAGCCCGGGTGACCGGGCCCCGCGGCATGGGAAAAAGTGGGCCCTCCCGAACAAGCCCTCGCTCGGGTTCAATGAGTAAATGATCACACCGGCGGTGCGCTCGTCCACGGTCTCCAGGGGCGTGCGCCTCGGCTACGGCGTCGGGTCCTTCTGCACGGCCACGGTCTCCACCGTGCCCGGCCTGCTCCTGCTGTACTACATGACCAATTTCCTGGCCGTGCCCGCCTGGCTGGCCGGGGTCGTGGTGACCGCGCCCAAGGTCTGGGACCTGATCGTCAACCCGCTGATCGGCCGCTGGTCGGACCGGACCCGGTCGCGGCTGGGCCCCCGGCGGCCCTGGCTGCTGGCGGGCGCCTGCACGCTGCCGATCGCGTTCTTCCTGGTGTTCGCGGGGCCGCCGCTGACGGGCGTGCCCGCCGCGCTCTACGTGGGGGTGTGCTTCCTCGTGACGGCGACGGCGTACGCGCTGTTCGAGGTGCCGTACAAGGCGATGCCCGGCGAGATGACCCACGACTACCACGAGCGCACCTCGCTGCTGCAGTGGCGCATGATCTTCATCGGCGCGGCCACCGCGGTCAGCGGCGTGCTCGCCCCGGCCATCGTCACGAGCCAGGGCGAGCACGGCACGCTGGACAGCTACCGGCTGATGGCCGCGGTGATCGCGGTCATCCTGCTCCTCGCCATGCTGGGCTCCTTCTTCGGCACCGCCCGCGCGCCCATGACCGGCGCGCCGGAGGCGGACCGGGGAGGGTGGCGCGAGCAGTTCGCCGCGATCAAGGGCAACCGGCCGTTCCTGTGGCTGACCATGCTGGCCTGCACGCAGATGCTCGCCGTGAGCATGATGCTGGCCGCCGCGCCGTACTTCGCCGCGTACACGCTCGGCTCGCCGAAGGCCACGCAGACGCTCTTCGCCGCGCTGGTCGGCCCGATCCTGCTGACGATGCCGCTGTGGGTGCGCCTGGCCAAGCGCTTCGACAAGCGGGGCGCGATGATCCTGGCGGCGCTCCTGTACGCCGGCGGCACCACGGCGGCCCTGGCCACGCCGGTCCTCGGCATCGTGTGGGCGCACGTGACGATCCTGGTGGTCGGCGTCGGCTACGCGGGGGTGCAACTGCTGCAGTTCTCGATGCTGGCGGACGTGATCGCGGCGGACGCGGCCGAGACCGGCAAGCGGCGGGCGGGCGTGCTGACCGGGCTGTGGACGGCCATCGAGAGCGGCGTCAGCGCGTTCGGCGCGCTGATCTTCGGGGTGATCCTGTCGATCGGCGGCTTCATCGAGTCCGAGCCGAGCAGGCCGGTCGAGCAGCCGGACAGCGCGGTGACCGCGGTCCTGATCGGGCAGACCGCGGTCCCGGCACTGATCATCTTCCTGTCGGTGCTGATGACGCTGAGGTACCGCCTCACGCCACCCGGCGCGCCAGCACCAGACGCGTCCGCGTGAACAGCCCGGCCGTCAGCGCCGCCAGCAGAGGCAACCCCACCACGACCCCGGCCAGGAAGAGCCAGGGGACGGCGATCGTCGTGGCTCCCGGGTTGAAGAGCTCCATGGTCCCGTAAGCCCTCCGGGTCAGCGGCCAGGTCAGCGCGATGCCGCTGACGGTGCCCGCCACCAGGCCCACCAGGGCGCCGAGGCCGGAGATGTAGGCGGCCTGGGCCGCCACCACGAGCCTGCGCACCCGCGCGGTCCCGCCGACGGCGGACAGGGTGTCGAGGTCCGGGCGCATGTCGGCGGCGGCCAGCCCGGTGGCCGCGAACGTGCCGCCGAGCACAAGGACCAGCGCGGCCGCGAGCAGGACCAGCAGGGTGACGAAGCGGCTCTCGGCGTTGCCCCGCTCCGCGAGGGCGTAGGCCTGTTCGCCGATGAGGATCTTGATCTCCGTGGTCAGCCGCTGATCGTCGACATCTGTGTACGCCGCGTAAAAGGTCCGCTGCAGCACCTTGAGTCCCGCCTGCGTCAGCACGGACGGTGGGATCAGCACGCCTGTCTGACCGGCCTCGGCCGGCGCCGCCGCCACGGCGGGGATCCGGAGGGTCGTGACCAGCTTGTCGTCCCAGTCCTCGACATGGATCCTGATGACGCCGTCGCGCACCGCGCCCGGGCTGAACGCCACGGCCTTGCCCGCCGCCAGTGCCGCCGCCGCCCGCGGATCCCTGCGTTTCTGGAGGAAGGCGAGCACCTCCTCGTCGGCCACCTCCGCGGAGCCGTAGTCATGGTCGCGGGGCTCGCACAGGGACGTGCAGTCCTCCGGCAGGGCGACGCTCAGGCTGAGGGGCTTACCCTGCGCGTCGTTCACGTTCAGCCCGTTGACCAGGCTCACGCCCGGCAGCTTCTGCTGGACGAGCGCCCGCACCCGCGCCCACCCCTGATCGTCCGTCTTCCAGGCGCGGACCATCAAGGTGTCCGCGGGGACGATCGAGTTGCGTCTCGCCTCCTGGTCGACATAGTTGCTGTTGAGGCCGATACCCAGCGTGACGGCCCCCATCGTGGCCGCCATGACCGCGGCGGTGGCGGAGGCCGTACGGACGCGGTGGCGGGAGGCGTCGCGCACGGTCAGGCGCAGCGGGAGCGGCAGCCGCCCGGCGAGCCGCCCCGTGGCCTGGACCAGCCACGGCATCAGCGCGACCAGCCCGAACACCACCAGTGTCGAGGCCAGCGCGACCGACAGCATGCCCCGGTGCAGGGCGACCCCCGTCGCGGCCAGCCCGAGCAGCACCAGCGCGGCCCCGAGCACGGGACGGCCCGCGCGGCCCGACGTGTCCACGGCGGCACGCCCGGCCAGCACGTGCACGGGGCTCTGCCGGCTCGCCTGGATCGCGGGCACGATGGCCGCGGTCAGCGCGCTCACCACGCCCAACGCGGCCACGCCGAGCACCTGCGCCCACGGCACGTCCGCCGGACCGTGCGTCCAGTCCAGCCGGCGGGCCGCGAACCACTCCCCCAGCAGCCCGGCGCCGATGCCCAGGGCGCCGCCCAGCAGGGCCGCCGCGCCGCCGAGCACCATGCCGTCGGCCAGCACGATGGTCTTGAGGTGCCGCCCGGAGCCGCCCTGCGCGGCGATCACGGCCAGCTCCCTGCGCCTGCGGCGCAGGCCGACCGCGAAGGCGGGGCCCGCGAGCAGGACGGTCTCGGTCACGATGAGCACGACGGCGACACCCAGCTCGACCAGCCCGTGCAGGTCCCGGGGACCGAAGTCGCCGGCGTCGGAGCGCTCGATCAAGGCCCGCGAGTTGACGGCCAGGCCCGCCTTGTTGAGCCTCCGCACGTCCGGCCACTGGACGGGGGCGGCTGTGTCGATGAGCCAGCCGCTGCTGTTGCCGTCGTTCTGGTGCGGGAGCAGCCCGTCCGGCAGGGCGAGCATCTCGCGCACGCCGGGCCGGTTCGGGTGCTCGGCGACCCCGACCACCCGCACGGTGCGGTCCGGCCGCCACGTCTTGATCGTGTCGCCGATCCGGACCCCGCTGTCGATCAGCGCGGGGGACACGGCGACCTCGCCGGGTGCGGCGGCGAACCTGCCCTCGACCAGGCGGCGCATCCCCCTGGTCAAGGGGTCGCGCAGATCGGCCTCGAACACGTCGACCCTGCTGTAGCCGTCCGCCAGGCGGGCCTGGACGACATTCGACTGGTAGCGGAGCAGGCGGCCCGGGAGCAGCGTGCCGATCTCGGCGGGCGTCCACGGCTGCCCGCGACCCTGCGAGCCGCTCTGGTAGGTGGACTGTCCGTCTGCGCTCTGCTCGACCTGGATGCGGAACGGAAGCGTGTTGATGCGGGCGTCGGCCGCGCCCAGTTGCGAGTCCAGTTGGTCGCGGAGGGTGATGCTCGTGGTGGCGGCGCCGGTGAGCACCGCCGTGATGACCAGGACGGGCAGGCCGATCATCACCATGATCAGGGCGGTACGGCCCTTGAAGCGCAGGGCGTCCCTGCGGGAGATGCGCAGCGCGGCGCGGAACGCGCTCATCGGGCGCTCTCCAGCCGCACGGCGCTCGACTCCACGATGACGCCGTCACGCAGGTAGACCACCCGGTCGGCCCAGCCCGCGTACCGCGGTTCGTGGGTGACCAGCAGGACCGCCGCGCCCTCGTCGCAACGGGTGCGCAGCAGCTGCAGGATCTCGTCCCCGGTGGCGGTGTCGAGCGCGCCGGTCGGCTCGTCGGCCAGCAGCAGCCGCCGCTCGCCGACCAGCGCCCTGGCGATGGCCACGCGCTGGCGCTGCCCGCCGGACAGCTCCTCGGGGAAACGGCCGGCGACCTCCCCGGCCCCCACCTCGGCGAGCACGGCCAGCGCCTCCTCGCGGGCGGTCCCGGAGCGCACGCCGTCAAGCTCCCTCGGCAGCATCACGTTCTCGGCGGCCGTCAGGGACGGGATCAGGTTCAGGTCCTGGAAGACGTACCCGACGCTGGTGCGCCTGAGCGCGGCCAGGTCCTTCACCCTGGTCAGGTCCTCGCCCTCGATGGTCACGGTCCCCGAGGTGGGCCGGTCGAGACCGCCCGCCACGTTGAGCAAGGTCGACTTGCCCGAGCCCGACGGGCCCATGACCGCGACCAGCTCCCCCGCCGCCACCTCCAGGCTCACGCCCTTCAGGGCCTGCACCTGGCCGTGCTCGCGGGTCACGTCCCGCAAACTCACCACAGTCATCGCTCTTGCTCCTTGGACATCTGCTTGGAAACGGCCTCGCAGTGGTCCAGCCAGCGCTGCTCCGCCTCGGCCTTGAAAATCAGCGAGTCGAGGACCAGCCGCTGTGCGAACCCACCTGCCGCGGCCCGTTTGGCCCGGGTCAGCTCCTGCAGCCCGCGCATGGTGGCCACGCGCTGGGTCTGGATGACCTCGGCCACGTCCAGGCCACCGGCCACGGCCATCGCGATCTTGATGGCCAGCTCGTCCCGAGGCCGGTCGGACTGGGCGACGGGGGTGCTGAACCATCGCTCCAGCTCCTCCCGACCGGCCTCGGTGATCGTGTAGACCGCGCGGCCCTGCTCGTCGGCTCCCCCTGGGGCCACCAGGCCATCGCGCTCAAGCCGGGAGAGCGTCGTGTAGACCTGGCCGATGTTCAGCGGCCAGGTCGCCCCCGTGGACGCCTCGAACTCCACCCTGAGCTGATAGCCGTAACGCGGTCCGCTGCTCAGCAACGCGAGCAGTCCGTGTCTGATCGACATGGATACTGAGTATGCATACCGAGTATGCCCCTTGCAAGCGATCCGCGTTTTCTGGACAGCGAGCGCCCTTCGGTCCGATACTCGCTACATGAGCTCGACGCAGCCGCCTTTTCGCGCATCAGACGGGGAACGCGACCGCGCGATCGGTGAGCTCAGGGACCAGGCCGTGGAGGGCCGGATCTCCCACGACACGTTCGTAGGCCGGGTTGACCAGGCGTTGCGCGCGCAGAACCGGCACGAGCTCGACAAACTGGTCGCGGACCTGCCGCGCAAGCCGACGATCAGGCAGCGGCTGACCGACGCCGTCGCGTCGGTCTCCGAGTTCACCACCCGGGTGCAGTCCGCGTGGCGGCGTCCCCGGCTGCCCAAGCTGGCACTGCCCGACGACGACCGGCTGCGTTACGTGGTGGGGCGCGGGTCGGCGTGCGACCTCGTCCTGTCGGACTTAACCGTCTCCCGGGTCCACGCCGAGCTGCGCCGCGAGGACGACGGCGAGTGGATGCTGGTGGACCTGGGCTCGCTCAACGGCACCCGGCTCAACGGGTGGCGACTGGTGGGGCCGGCGCGGGTGCGGTCGGGTGACGAGATCTCGTTCGGCGACTGCGGTTTCATGGTGAGCTCGGGCCAGCCGTCCTTCTGACGCGTCCGCCCAGAGTCTCCCGACAAATACGGATATTTGCGGATTACAGCTGGCTTGCGGTGATCCACGCTGGCATGGCGATTCCCCATTCATTTGGAGACCCCCCATGCGGCGCACCTCAGCATCCCTCGTCGCGGGCACGCTTGTCGCGGCCCTCGCGTGGGCGTCCAGCCCCTCCTCCCCAGCCGTCGCCCTGGAGCCCTCCGCGGGCGTGGCGGACCTCAACCAGGACATCAACAAGATCCTCAGCGACTCCCGGCTCACGATCGCCAGAGCGGGCGTGGTCGTCAAGAGCGCCGCCACCGGCGAGGAGCTGTACGCCACGGACGCGGGCAAGCTCCTCACCCCCGCCTCCAACACCAAGCTGTTCACCTCCGCCGCGGCCGCCGAGACCCTCGGGCTCGACTACCGCTTCTCCACCACCGTGCTCTCCTCGGGCCGCAAGGCCGGGTCGCTGCTGGCCGGGGACCTGGTGCTGCGCGGAACCGGCGACCCGACCATGCTGGCCGAGGACTACGACGCGCTGGCCGCCAAGGTCGCCGCCGCGGGCGTCAAGGTCGTGACGGGCAAGCTGGTGACCGACGACACCTGGTTCGACTCGCAGCGGCTCGGCAACGACTGGTCGTGGGACGACGAGACCGCCTACTACGCGGCGCCCATCTCCGCGCTGACCGCCTCGCCCGACAGGGACTACGACGCCGGCTCGGTGATCGTCTCCGTGGCCGCCGACGGTGACAAGGTCAAGGTGTCCACCACCCCGGAGACCGGCTACCTGAAGATCGTCAACAAGGCCACGGTCGGCTCGGAGACCGACGTGCTCATCGAGCGGCAGCACAACAGCCGCACCGTCGTGATCACCGGCACGGTGAAGGACCCGTACCAGGAGTGGGTGGCCGTGGACGACCCCACGGCGTACGTCGCGTCGCTGTTCCGCACGTCGCTGACCAAGCACGGCGTCAAGGTGCTCGGGCCGACCGTCACGGATGCCGCCCCGGCCGAGGCCAAGGAGCTGGCCGGGCACCAGTCGATGACGCTGGGCGAGCTGCTGGTCCCGTTCCTGAAGCTGAGCAACAACATCCACGCCGAGATCCTCACCAAGGCCATGGGCCGCAAGGTCGCGAACCAGGGCACGTGGTCGGCCGGGCTCAAGGTCAGCACCGACTTCGCCAAGGCGAACGGGGTGCAGGTGATCAACATGCGGGACGGCTCCGGCCTGTCGCGCCGTGACGGCTTCTCGCCGGGCTCGATCGTGCAGCTGCTGACGGCGGTGCGGAGCAAGCCCTGGTTCACCACCTGGTACGAGTCCCTGCCCATCGCGGGCAACGCCGAGCGCTTCGTGGGCGGCACCCTGCGCAGCCGGATGCGGAACACGCCGGCCGCGAACAACGTCCACGCCAAGACGGGCTCGCTGACCGGGGTGACCTCGCTGTCCGGGTACGTCACGAGCGCCGAGGGCGAGCCGCTGATCTTCTCGATCATGCTGAACCAGTACCTGTCCGGCTCCCCCAAGGACATCGAGGACAAGATCGCCATCCGGCTCGCCCAGTTCACGCGCGCCACCGCGACCGCCGACGCCACGCAGCTCCGCGCCACGGAGCAGGGCGAGGCGGGAGATCTCGAATGCTCCTGGCTGAAGCCCGTGCAGTGCTAGCCGGCACCTGAATCCGCGCGGCCCTCTGACGCTCAGGGGGCCGCTGTGGTTTACCGGGCTGGATCACGATTCAGCCACTTGGAGCTCCAAGTTAGGTCTGAAATCTCCGTACATGGTCGACTCGGGAGCGCCAGAATGCGGGTTCGACGCAATGTCGAGCCCTGAACCGGAGGAAAGAATGCGCGGACAGCTCCAGGCACTCATCTGCCTCGGGAGTCTGGCGGCGTTGAGCTTCCCCGCGACCGCCGCGCAGGCGGCCACCCAGGCCACCCAGGCCACCCAGGCTGCCTCGGCGCAGACGTGCCGCGTGGTCGCGGCCAAGCCGGTCGTGACCAGGGGCGTGGTCCGAGGCACCGCCACCAGGACGGGCTGCACCGACCAGGCCCGGCTCAGGGTACGCATCCACGTCGTCGCGTCGGGCTCCGACCGGGTCCTCAAGAGCGGCTCGAAGACGGTCGGCACCGGGCGGATCACCGCAGGCGTGCGGTGCTCCCCCACCCCGCGCAGCTACTACGTGGTCGCGGTCGACTCCAAGGGGCGCGGCAGCCGGTCACGCCCGGTGAGGCTGTCGTGCGCGTCGGGCGGCGGCTTCGCGTCCTCGATCGAGACGGAGGTCGTCAAGATCACGAACAGGGCCAGGGCGAAGAAGGGCTGCCGTCCCCTCATCCACGACCCCAGGCTGCACCTCGCCGCCGAACGCCATTCGGCCGACATGGGGGAGAACAACTACTTCTCGCACGACTCACGCGACGGCCGCACGTTCGACCGGCGCATCAGGGCCGCCGGTTTCTCCTTCAGCTCAGCCGCCGAGAACATCGCCATGGGCCAGCCCACCGCGGCCTCCGTGATGAGCGGCTGGCTCAAGAGCTCAGCAAACCGGGCCAACATCCTCAACTGCTCCTTCACCCACATCGGTGTCGGGCACAACGCCAAGGGACCAACCTGGACCCAGATCCTCGCCACCCCCTGAGCCACGGGAGCGTCGGGCCTCCACCGGCCACACCCGCCGGTATCCCACCGCACGCCCACGCGCTCCCTTCCGAGCGGGTCCGGCCGCGTCTCCCCCGCACACAGGACCGCGGCCGGGCCCGCAAACTCCCCGCTTACGAGCGGTCGGAGAAGCGGGCCAGGACCAACGACTCGACCACGCCGACGATCGCGTACGCCAGGATCGACACGGCGGTGACCACCACGATGTCCGCCCACACCTCGTCGTAGCGGAAGCCGCCGATCGCCCGCAGGATCTCGGCGCCGATCCCCCGGCCCGTGGCCAGCCACTCCGCGATGAGCGCCCCGATGATCGAGGCGGGCACGGAGATCCGGGCCGAGGCGAAGACGGAGGGCATCGCGGTCGGCACGGCCACCTTGCGCAGGACGGTCAGGCGCGTCCCGCCGTACGCCATGATCAGGTCGGTGGCCTGCGGCGAGGCGGAGCGCAGCCCGAAGGCGATGTTCACCAGCGCGGGGAAGAAGACCACGATGCCGCCGATCACGGCCACGCCCAGCAGGTCGCGGCCGAAGATCAGGGTGATCAGCGGCGTCATCACCACGAGCGGCACCGAGCGCAGCAGCATCGCGACCGGCATGAACGTCTGCTCGACGGTCCTGAACAGCACGAACGCGACCGCCACGACCATGGCGGCGATCATCCCGGTGGCGAACCCGATGGCCGCGTCCCTGATCGTGATGCCCAGCGCGCCGAACACGGCCTCGCGATGGGCGGCCGACGAGGTCAGGTACTCCCAGACCTGCGGCGGGCGCTTGCCGACGAGCGGGCTGATCCCGAACGCCTCCAGGGCCACCCACCACGCGGCCACGACGATGACTACGGAAGGAACCAGCGGCCCGACGATCCTCAGCACGGTGCGGCCGATCACTGTGACTCGCCTCTCGACCAGGGGGTGACCACGCGCGCGAGGAGGGCGACGATCGCGTACCCGAGCCCGGCGATCAGCCCGGACACGAGCGCGAGCCCCCACGTGCGCGGCACCTGGAACTGCTGCTGGGAGATCATCAGGGAGACGCCCAGCCCGGAGTCGTTGCTGCCGAGGTACTCGCCGATGATCGCGCCGAGCAGCGCGGAGGGCGCGGAGATCTTCAGGCCCGCGAACGTGCTGGGCAGGGCGGAGATGATCTGCACGTAGCGGAGCCTGGCCAGCCGGCCGCCGCCGTACACGGTGACGACGTCCAGGCTGGCCCGGTCGGCGGAGCGCAGCCCGAGCAGGGCGCCGATGAGCGTGGTGAAGAAGACGGAGATGGCGGCGAGGAAGACCACGGTGGCGTCGCCGCCGAAGACCACCAGCACGATGGGGCCGATGGCGAGCAGCGGGATGCAGTAGCTGATGACGGCGAGCTGGGTGGCGACGGCCTCCAGCCGGGGCACGAGCAGCACCAGCAGCGCCACGCCGATGGCCAGCCCGTTGCCCCACAGGAAGCCCTGGACCGCCGCGCCGAGCGTGGCCGAGACGTTCGGGCCGTAGAAGGCCCAGCCGTCGGCGCCCATGGCGGCCAGCACCGCCCACGGGGTGGGCACCGCGCCGCCGCCGGCGAACACGGTGACGGCGAGCAGCCACCACAGCGCGACGAGCGCGACGACACCGAGCAGCCCTTGGACGCGCCTCATGCGCCGTGCCCGAACAGCAGGTCGCTGAGGTGGTCGTGGATCGCGTGGAACTCGGGCGTACGCATCATCTCGGGGGTGCGGGGCCGGGGCAGCCCGATCTCCACCATCTCGATGACCCGCCCCGGGCGCGGGCTCATGACGGCGACCACGTCCGAGAGGAAGATGGCCTCGCCGATGCCGTGGGTGACCATGAGCGTCGTGGCGGGCTTCTCGGTCCAGATGCGCAGCAGCTCCAGGTTGAGCCGCTGCCTGGTCATGTCGTCCAGCGCGCCGAACGGCTCGTCGAGCAGCAGCACGCTGGGCTTGACCACGAGCGCGCGGGCGATGGACACGCGCTGCCGCATGCCGCCGGACAGCTCGGCGGGCCGGGCCTTCTCGAACCCCTCCAGCCCGACCAGCTTGATCAGGTCCTCGATCACGCCGGGCTCCGGCTTGAGCCCGGCGACCTCCAGCGGCAGCCGGATGTTGGCCGCGACGCTGCGCCAGGGCAGCAGCGCGGAGTCCTGGAAGGCGATGCCGAGGTGGTGGCTCCTGCGCAGCTCCTCGGGCGTCTCGCCGTTCACCCGGATCTCGCCCGACGTGGGCTCCTCCAGCCCGGCGAGGATGCGCAGCACCGTGGACTTGCCGCAGCCGGAGGGGCCGAGCAGCGACAGGAACGAGCCCTTCGGCGTCTGGATGTCGACGCCCTGGAGCGCGGTCACTCCCTTGCCGAAGGACTTGCTCAGCCCCGCGATGCTGATCCCCGTCATGACAGCTTCAGGCTCGGGTCGGCCTTGTAGATCTCGTCCAGGATCGTCAGGTCGAACAGCTGCTCGGCCTTGATGGTCAGGCCGGCCTTGGCGAGCGAGGCGATGTTCTGCTCGATCAGCTCCGGCGTCATCGTGAACAGGCCGTTGGCCTTGACGTCGGGGGTGACCACGAGCTCGTTCTGCATCTTGGCCTCCTCGGTCTGCTCCTTGACATCGAGGTTCTGGTCCTTGCCGTAGACGGTGGCGGCCAGCTCGGCGGACTTGGCCGGGTCGGCGACGGCGTCCCTCCAGCCCTTGATCTCGGCGGTCAGGAACGCCTTGAGCTTGTCGCGCTCCTTGTCGATCGTCTCCTGCGTCACCGTGAACGTCTCGGCGACCAGCGGCAGGCCGGCGTCGGCGAACAGCAGGTAGGCGGGGTCGTGGCCCTGCATCCGCAGCCGTACGGGACCGCTGGTGACGTAGCCGACGTAACCGTCGAGCTGCCCGGAGGTGAGCATCGAGGGGTCCGACTGGAACGGCACGCGGGTCACGCTCGACGGGTCGAGGTTGTTGGCCTTGAGCAGCGCGTTCCAGACCAGCTCGTTGGAGTCCTGAACGCCGATCTTCTTGCCGACCAGGTCCTTGGCGTCCTTGATCGGGTTCTTGTTGAGCGAGACGATCGCGAACGGGTTCTTCTGGAAGGTCGCACCGACGATCTTCAGCTGGGCGCCCTGCAGGACGGCCGGGGCGGTGATCGTGGGCGCGGACAGGCCCGCCCAGCAGCGGCCCGTGGCCAGGCCCGACTCGACCGAGGTGCCGGAGCCACCGCCCGACAGGAGCTCGACCTGCGAGAACCCGGCGGCCTTGAAGTAGCCCTTGGTGTCCGCGAAGTACTCGCCGGCGAACTCGACGTTCTTCTTCCAGGAGAGCTGGAGCTTGACCGAGCCCAGCCCGCTCGTTTCTCCGCCGCCGCCGGCGGCCGTGGGCTCGCCGCAGGCGGCCAGGCCGAGCGCCAGACCAGCCAGACCTGTTGTCCGCAGGAACGCGCGGCGATCGAGGGAAATAGCCATAATTCATCCTTGAGCGGCGGTGAACGTGCAGGTCAGGACGGTATCCATTGATTATTACCATCGTGTGACGGTGGTTTTGGACGCCCGGGCACCGGAAGCCGTCACGCAGGGAGAATGCGGGAAAACCGCTGGCGAGCCCTGTAGGTCCCTACGAGAGCGCCACCCGAGGACCGTAGATCCCTCCAGCCACCCGGCGGCTCCGGTAGCGTCGTGCCTGAAATGAGACTCGACGGAATCCCCCTTTGGGACGGTATCGAATATCGCGGCCCAGTCGATCTGAGCTGGGAGCCGGACCGGATCATCAGCGTGCAGCCGGACGCCCTGCCCGGCCACGACGGTCTGTGCGTGCTTCCCGGCCTGGTGGACACGCACGTGCACCTGGTCGGCTACGCGGGACCCGGCGACCCGCCGGACTTCGCGACCTGGCCGCTGGTGACCACCCGGGACGAGCAGGTGCTGCACGGCGCCGCCCACGCCCAGCGGGCCATGCGGCACGGCGTGACGACCCTGCGCGACCTGGCGGGCGACGAGGCTCAGATCGCGCTGCGCCGGGTGTTCGACGCCGGGGTCCTGCCCGGGCCGCGCGTCCAGGTGCACGGCGTGGTGGGGATGACGGCCGGGCACAACGACCTGTTCGTGCCGCCCGCGTTCCCCGTGCGCAAGCCCACGGCGGACGGCCCCGACGAGTGCCGCAAGCTCGTACGCGCCTGGGCCCGCGCCGGCATGGACGGCATCAAGCTCACGACCAGCGGCGGCGTGCTGTCGATCGGCGACAAGAACGCCTGGCGCAACTACACCCGCGACGAGATCAGGGCGGTCGTGGACGAGGCGCACGCGCTCGGCATGCTGGTGGCCTCGCACGCCCACTCCGAGGACGGCATCCGCGTGGCCGTCGAGGAGGGTGTCGACTCGATCGAGCACGGCACGCTCATGAGCAAGGACCTGGCCGAGACGCTGGCCGCCCGGGGCACGCCGGTCGCGCCGACGCTGCTGATCAACGAGGCCATCGCCGAGGGCCGCGTCCCCGTCACGCCCGAGGCCAGTGCCAAGGCCGCCGAGCTGATCGCCCGCCGCGACGTGCTGCTGGCCCAGGCCGCCGCGCTGGGCGTGCGGTTCGTGCTCGGCACCGACGCGAACGGCCACCACGTGCAGTTCGGCGACCAGTTCGCCGAGGTCGTCCACATGACGCGGGTGCTCGGCATGGACGCCGAGTCCGCGCTGCGCGCGGCCACCTCCGACGCGGCCGACTCGATCGGCATGCCCGTGGGGCGGATCGCGCCGGGGCTGGGCGCCGACTTCGTCGTGCTGCGCGGGCGTCCGTGGGAGCGCATCGAGGACCTGGCCACGGAGAACATCGTGGCCGTGGTCTCACGGGGGCGCGTCGTCGCGGGCCGCCTGCCCGTCTCTCCCTGACCGCAGCGCCAGGTAGAGGTCGGTACGGTCGCGCATCGACGACATGCGCCGCCCGGTCAGCTCCTCGATCCGCTGCATCCGGTAGCGCAACGTGTTGACGTGCACGTACAGCTCGTCGGCGGTGCGCTGCCAGGAGCCGCACGTCTCCAGGAAGATGTCGAGCGTGCGCAGCAGCTCGGAGCCGTGCCGCGCGTCGTACTCCTCCACCGGCCCCAGCAGGTGATCGCGGAAGGACCGGCGCACGCTGGCCGGCAGCGCGGCCATCAGCAGGTCGAAGCTGTCGATGTCGGCCACCGACATGATCGACACCGGCCCCGGGCCGCCCCGCGCCGATTCCATGCCCCGCCTGGCCGTCTCCAGCGCCTCGCCGAGCTGTGACACGCTGGCCGCCATCTCGCTGATCCCGGCGGCGATGCTCAGCCCGGGGCGCTCGGCCACCAGGCCGCGCAGCTCGTCGGCCAGGCTCTTGCGTGACGCCCGGCCGTTGACCAGCACGATCGCCTCCTGCGAGGTGCCGCCGACGATCAGGTGCCGGCCCCTCCTGGCCAGGCCCTCGTGCAGGACCTCGGGCAGGTCGTACTCGTCATTCGCCGGTCCTGTCCGCGTGATCGCCATGGCGGCCGTCGGCAGGCCCGGGTCGGCGCCGAGCAGCCGCAGGTGCGCGGAGACCTCGCCCGGCGGGATGTGGCCCAGCACGTCGAGCAGCGTCTGCGCCCTCACCCGTTCGGCCCTGCGCTGCTCGGCCGCGAACCCCTCGGCCGTCACGACCTGCGTGATCACGCCG
The DNA here is from genome assembly GCF_053590415.1 of Nonomuraea sp. NPDC003201. NCBI lineage: Bacteria > Bacillati > Actinomycetota > Actinomycetes > Streptosporangiales > Streptosporangiaceae > Nonomuraea > Nonomuraea sp. NPDC003201. The sequence continues at coordinate 10,464 of NZ_JBSFTC010000048.1, read as the reverse complement.
AACGACTGGTCGGGAGCGGCCAGGAGCAGCGGCAGCCGGCGCCGTTCGCACGCCTTGACCAGCTCCTCGGGCAGCTCTCCCAGCACGATCAGCCCCACGACCAGGCCGGCGGCGTCGGTGGCCCACAGCGCGTCGGCGAAGCGCTCACAGTCGGCCGGCTCGCCGTACCAGACGCCGCTGGTGAGCACGAGGTCGCCGGACTGCAGGTAGCGTCGGGGGTCGGGCAGGTCCGTCGGGTACGCGCGCCGGATCTCGCGGTCGACCCCCTCGTGACCCGTCACCAGCGTCAGCCGCAGGTCGTCGCGCGCGAGCAGGTCCGACAGCCTCATGAAATCTGATGTTATGCCAGCTCAATAGCCAAGAGTTCAGAGGTTCGCACGATACTCCGGCCTCGCGGGGTCGGGTTTACTCGTGGTCATGCGTCCCAAAGCAGAGCTCCATCTGCACATCGAAGGCACCCTCGAGCCCGAGCTCGTCGTCGAGCTGGCCCGGCGTAACCGGATCGACCTGCCGACCTTCGACGTGGACGCCATCCGCTCCCGCTACTCCTTCACCGACCTGCAGTCCTTCCTGGACCTCTACTACGAGCACATGGCGGTCCTGCGCACCGAGGAGGACTTCTACGACCTCGCCGCCGCCTACCTGCGACGGGCCAAGGAGCAGGGCGTGCGGCACGCGGAGATCTTCTTCGACCCGCAGGCGCACCTGAGCCGGGGCGTGCCGCTGGAGGTCGTGTTCGGCGGGCTGTCGGCGGCCCTGAAGGACGGCGACGTGTCGGCCGCGCTGATCCTGTGTTTCCTGCGTGACCAGGGGGCGGATGAGGCCGAGCAGGTGCTGCGGGCGGCGCTGCCGTACCGGGAGTCGTTCATCGGGGTGGGGCTGGACTCGGCGGAGGTGGGCTACCCGCCGTCGCTGTTCAGGCGGGTCTTCGAGATCGCGGCCGCCGAAGGGCTGCACCGGGTGGCGCACGCGGGCGAGGAGGGCGGGCCCGACTACGTGTGGGAGGCGCTGGACATCCTGCGCGTCGAGCGGGTGGACCACGGGATCAGGGCCATGGAGGACCCGCAGCTCGTGGCCAGGCTCAGGGACGAGCGGATCCCGCTGACGGTGTGCCCGCTGTCGAACGTACGGCTGCGCGCCGTGCCGTCCCTGCGTGATCACATCCTGCCCGCGATGCTGGACGAAGGGCTCGTCGTGACCGTCAACTCGGACGACCCCGCGTACTTCGGCGGTTACGTCGAGGACAACTACGCGGCGCTCCAGCGGGAGCTGGGGATGACGGACGAGCAGCTCGACCGGATCGCCCGCAACTCCTTCGACGCTTCGTTCGCGTACGAAGGGTGAGACTACGGGGACCTGCCCCTCGGCATCGGCCGCCGAGGAGCAGGTCCCGTAGCGGCATCGCTGTTCTGGCGAGGTGTTCGCAACCACCGCCTCCGAGTGGCCCTGCGTGGGTGACGGACGCGGATTCGAAGTGCGGGCCGACCACCTGCGCGAGGCCTCTCTCACAGACGAGACTGGGCGAGACCGTGAGGCCCGACCCTGCGGGCGGGCCCCGTGGTCACGTTTCTCAACCGCCGAAGAGACTACTTAGGCGAGCGTGCACTTCCGGTTGTCGTTCTCGTCGTGACGGCTGAGGATGTCGAGGATGTCGCCGGTCTTGACGCTCAGCAGGCTGTTCTCGTTCGTGTTGATGTCGCCGCCGGCGATGAGGTTGTCGTCGCCACAGACGAACAGGATCTTCCTGTTGTCGTCGTGGTCCTTCGGGAAACCGGTGGTGGCCGCGAACGCGGAGCCGCCGAACACGGCCATCCCGGCGACGAGGCCGGCCAGAACGAGTCCATGTCTGTACATGTCGATTCCTCTCTGATGCATTTCAACTACTCTCCGTAGCTGTCGGACGGAGATGTCCCCGACGCTCGACTGCGACAAACGCCCACAATTTTCACTTTTGACCCTGTGGGCGCTTCTCTCACAGACGAGTGGTTGAGCAAGACCAAGGGGCCCGGCCTGACAGGCGGGCCCCGTGGTTACGTTTCTCAACCGCTGAGGAGACTGCTTAAGCGAGCGTGCACTTCCGGTTGTCGTCCTCGCTGTGGGCGCTGAGGATGCCGAGGATGTCGCCGGTCTCGATGTTCAGCAGCTTGTTCTCGTTCTTGTTGATGTCGCCACCGGCGATGTAGTTGTCGTCGCCACAGACGAACAGGATCTTCCTGTTGTCGTCGTGGTCCTTCGGAAAGCCGGTGGTGGCCGCGAACGCGGAGCCGCCGAACACAGCCATCCCGGCGACGAGGCCGGCCAGAACGAGCCCATGTCTGTACATATCGATTCCTCTCTGGTACCTGTCCACTACTCTCCGTAGCTGCCGAGAGTGAATGTCCCCGGCCCCCAACTTCGACAAACGCCCACAATTTCGCTCTTGACCTGGCGAAATGGCGCGCATGGCCGAACCGATATGTAGATCGTCGATCTTGACGTGGCAGTGCTTCCCCGTGGTGACTCCTGTACCTTTTCCCACCTCGCCACAGACCTTGGCGCGGGCGCATTCGGGGCCTCAGACTGGTACATACGGGAGGTGATCATGACCATGCGTAACGACCCGCCCCTTCCGACCGCCCCCGAACGGCGCTCCTGGCGCGCTCTGGTGGTGGTCGGGCCGGTGTTTTCCACGCGTCGCCGGTGTTCGGCTCCCAGGACGACTTCCACGGATCACGTTCGTCGTCGCGATCGCGCCGGCCTACGACGTGCCGGTGCGGCGCACCAGGTTCCCGTTCGGGATGCGGGAGCCTACGGCACGGTGAGGATGACCGGCCCGTCCGCGGTGATGGCGACCGTGTGCTCGACGTGCACGCTCCTGCTGCCGTCTCCCGAGCACACCGACCAGCCGTCCTCGGACATGTAGTACTCGTCGTCGCCCCCGGCCATCAGGCTCGGCTCGATCGCGATCACCAGGCCGGGACGCAGCCGCATCCCGCGTCCCGCGCGGGCCTCGTTGGGCACGAACGGCGACTCGTGCATGGCCCGCCCGATGCCGTGGCCGCCGAAGTCGTTCTGCATGCCGTATCCCGCGCCGCGCCCGACCGTGGACATGGCGTGGCCGATGTCTCCCATCCGGCCGCCGGGCACGGCCGCCTCGATGCCGGCGGCCAGCGTCTCCTCGGCGACCCTGATGAGCTTGAGGTCCTCCGCGCGCTGCTCGCCGACCGCGAAGCTGACCGTGCCGTCGGCATGCCACCCGTCCACGAACGCGCCGCAGTCGACGCTGATCAGGTCGCCGTCACGCAGCCGGTACGGGCTCGGCAGGCCGTGCAGCATGACCCCGTTCACGGACGTGCAGATCACCCCCGGGTACGGGGTCGCGCCGAACGACGGGTGGTAGCCGAGGAACGACGCTCCCGCCTTCGCGTCCTCGATGACCGTCCGGGCCACCTCGTCGAGCGCCTTCAGCGAGACGCCGACGGCGGCCCGCTCGCGCACCGCGGCGTGGACGGCGGCGACGACCCGCCCCGCCTCCCGCATCGCGTCGATCTCCCCGGCACTCTTCAGCTCGATCATGGCCCCTCCTCGCGTGCGTTACCAATAACTATACCGGTATTACTATCACGCTACGAGGGCCTGTCGCACCGCTCTAGTCGAGCCCCTTTCTGCCGGGCGTCCAGAAGGGCTTCGTACGGACGTCCCTGCGCTGCCAGCCGCGCTCGTTGACCAGGTGGGCACGGATGGCCTGGATCGTGCGCGCCTCCCCGGCCAGGTAGGCCACGCCGGGCTCATCCGGCAGGTCCAGCTCCCTGACGGCGTTGACCAGGACCTCCGACCTGGCCGCCGGCTTGCCGCCCCGGCACACCTTGAGCAGCTCCTTGGACAGCTCCAGATGGTCGCCCGGCCCCTCGGCCTCCACCGCGCCGTATGCCGCGACGCCTTCCGGGAGCGCCCGCAACATCGCGCCGAACGCCACCGAGGCCGTCTCCTCACCCGCGAACAGGTGGTAACGGGCTTCCTGCGTGACGAAACTGCCGTCCGGCCTGGTGAAGGAGATCTCCATGCCGGGCTCGGCGGTCCTGATCCAGGAGGCGCCCGGCGAGTCGCCGCCGTGGTCGTAGCCGATCAGGTCGAGGGCCTCCCAGGCCGGGTCGTGCCGCCAGATCGAGTAGGTGCGCAGGACGCCGCCCAGCAGGCCGCCGCCGCCGATGAAGAGGCGCACGTGCTGGCCGGGCGTCCATTCCAGGTCGGCGAGCGCCTCTCCCCCAATCCTGACCCGCCGCATGCGGGCGGCCATCTCCTCGACCTCGACCACCTCGCCGGTGAGGAACATCCGGTCGAGTAACCGCCGTGCGACGCTCCGCCTCATGGCGCCTCCTTCCATGGCCGTCTCCTGGTGTCCAGCTCCTCGATCCTGCGGCGAGCCTCCACGAAGACCTCCTGGATGCGCTCGACCACGGCCGGGTCGCCGTGCGCGTGGGCCAGCGCCTTCACGGCGGCTTTGACCAGGCGCAACGCCGGCCCGACGATCTCGGCGGCCTCGGGCTCGCGGAACATCCCCCACTCGCCCCTGCTCGCCGCCCGCCCCCACAGCCGCTCGATCACGTCGGCCTGCTCCTCGGCCGCCCGCCTGCCGTCCTCGGTGACGTGGTAGACCTTGCGGCCGTCCGTCTGCTCGACGCGTACGAGTCCTTCGTCCTCGAGCAGTTGGAGGGTGGGGTAGATGGAGCCGGCGCTGGGCTCGTAGGTGCCGTTGAAGCGGTCGGCGAGGCGGCCCATGACCTCGTAACCGTGACCGGGCCGCTCGACGATCAGGGCCAGGATGGCCAGGCGAAGCTCGCCAGGACCGAAGAAGCGCCCGGTGGGGCCCCGCTCGGGGCCGCGACGTGCGTGCATCATGGCTCGGATGCTATATCGAACGATATAGCTAAGCAACTGTTGATCGAGCCCATCGCGGCCCGGCCACCCGGCAAAGCCGCAGGACAGGGCTCTTCTTCGGAGATTGTGGTGGCGGTTGGTGATGCCACTGTCGGGGGTATGGAGGCTAACGGTGCTGTTGTGGAAGGTGTGGAGTCGTTTGTTGCCGGAGGGCGTGTGCGCACCGTACGCCCCTCTTCCGTCCACGCTCGCTATGACGGACGCCTGAAAACAAGGCTATGGCCTGTCCTATGCCCGGCTCCTCGGCGAACATGGCAAAACCACAGAACGTGTCTCCGCTTCGTCACAGGAGCGCGGCCGTCGTGGCGCCGTACTCATCCAAGGTCCCGGACACGCGGGGCGAGCCATCCAACACAGGGGGAATTGATGAGTACACGGGGGAACGGCAAGCGGCCGCGGATCAGCGCTCTGCGCGCGCACGGCGTGCGGGCGCTGGCCGTGGGAGGGACGCTGGCCGCCTCGCTGCTGGCCGTCGCCGGGCCGGCGCACGCCACGACCGACGTGAGCGTGTCCGGTTCGGAACTGTACGTCTACGGGGGCGACGCGTCCGACAACATCGACCTGTCCCTGTCCGGCCGCTGGGTGATCGTTTCGAACTCCGGCGACAGGATCGAAGCGTCCGCGCCGTGCAGGCGGGAGAGCGCCAACCGGGTGGCCTGCCCGGCCGACGAGATCGAGTCGATCGTGGCGGTCACCGGGCCGGGCGACGACACGCTGCGGAACCGTACGCGCCTGCCGATGCGGGCGAACCTGGCGCCGGGGCGGGACAACCTCATCTCGGGGAACGGGGCCGCCACCATCGGCGGCTCCGGCAACGTGATCGAGATGTAGTCGGGCGACGACCTGCTTTCCGGCAACGGGGGGCATCGACCTGGCCGGCGTGGGCGATGGCATGGACAGGTACGACGCCGGGGCCGGGAAGCTCGGCGAGAACTGATTGACGGGTGAGTGCCCCGCCGCTTCAGGAGAGGCGGCGGGGCACTGACCGGAACCGGCGGATCTCCACCCCCAGCGCGCCCGTGAGCCGGCGCCCCACCTCCACGGTGGCCCGCATGACGTGGGCCGCCTCGTCGAGCGGGATGTCCGTCAGATCCCGATGATGCGCTCTCGGCACGACGAGCGTGTGCCCTTTGGTGGCCTGGGCGAGGTTGAGGAAAGCGATCGTGTGGTCGTCCTCGTGGATCGTCTGTGCGGGCTCGACCCCTTCGACGATCCGGCAGAAGACACACGTGCCGCCGCTCATGCCACCGGCGACGCGCCCGGCCTCGGTGTCCGTCACGGATCACGATGCTCGCAGCCCCACCGAAACCCGCTCAACCGATTATCCGGCGTCCTGCTCGAACAGGCGGTGGGGGAGCGCGCCCTGGCCGGATTGCAGCACGTGGCCGTGCCCCAGCGGGATCCAGTCGTTGTGTCAGGCATCGGCGATGATCGCATAGCGCTCGTCGTGCACGGGACTGCCCCAAAGGTCGGTGTCGTCGCTGAGCGGCTCGACGCGCAGGTCGGCGACCAGCGGGCGGACGGCGGCGGCCAGGTCGGCGGCGCTGAGACCGCCGTTCCAGGGCAGCGATCCGGCTCCCTCCACATAGGGCTGCCCGGTCTCCCGCCAGCGTCCCTCCACGAGCACGAGCCTGCCGGACGGGCGCAGTCGGCCGGCCCACTCGCGCAGCGCCGCCCCGGGGTCGGGCAGGGTCCACACCAGGTGCCGGCAGAGCACCACGTCGAAGCGGTCGTCGCCGGTGGGCGGGGCGGCGGCGTCGCCGACCAGGAACCGGCCCGCGAGCCCGGCGGACGACAGCTTGGCGCGGGCCTGCTCGACCATCCGTGGCGCCACGTCCACGCCGGTCACCCGGTGCCCGGCCGCGGCCAGCAGCATGGCCAGGGATCCGGTGCCGCAGCCCACGTCGAGGACGTCGGCCGGGTGGGCCGGGGTCCAGGCGCGCAGGCGGCGGTCCCAGGCGGCACGCGTGCGGTCGGCCCGCAGGCCGTGGTCCGGCTCCTCGTCGAAGGTGGGGGCGGCGGCGTCCCAGTAGCCGGTGATCGCGGAGGTGAGATCGGACATGGGCCCGATCCTTTCAACCGCCACCGACAATCCCGCCGTCATGCCATGGTGATGACGACCTTGCCCCGGGCGTGGCCGCGCTCGATGTAGCCGATCGCCTCGGGGACCTCGCTCAGCGGGTGGGTCCGGTCGATGACCGGCCTGATCTTCCCCGCTTCGAGCAGGTCGCGCAGGGCCACGAGATCGTCCGTGTTCTCGTCGGCCACGTATCCGGCGAGCAGGCTCTGCCGTACGAACAGGGACGACACCATCACGTGGATGATGCGGGTCATGACCCCCACCCAGCGCCCGCCCTTGTCGCCGCTGTTGTGCAGATAGATCCCCTGAGGGGCGAGGACGCGCCGGCAGTCCGCCAGGGAGCGGTTGGCCACGTTGTCGAGGATGACGTCGTAGCGCTCGCCGCTCCGCGTGAAGTCCTCCTTGGTGTAGTCGACGACGTGATCGGCGCCGATCGAGCGTACGATCTTCACGTTCCCGGGCCCGCACACGCCGGTCACCTCGGCGCCCAACGCCTTGGCGATCTGCACCGCGAACGGCCCCACCCCGCCCCCGGCGCCGTTGACCAGCACCTTCTGCCCGGCCCTGACCTGCGCTTTGTCACGGAGGGCCTGTAACGCGGTGACGGCCGCCACCGGCACGGCCGCCGCCTCCTCGAACGTCAGCCCGGCGGGTTTCCGCACCACGAACCCCTCCGCCGGAACGGACACGTACTCGGCGAACGCGCCACGGCAGAAGCCGTACACCTCGTCGCCGGGCCGCAGCGCGGTGACGTTCTTGCCGGCCGCCACGACCTCCCCGGCCAGGTCGCCGCCCAGCAGGTGGGCCTTGGGGCGGGTCAGCCCGGCCTGCGCCCTGAAGATGTAGGGCAGGCCGCGCAGGAGGTGCCAGTCCCCCGCGTTGACGGAGGCCGCCCGGACGCGGACCAGCACGTCATCGTCGCCGATCTCGGGTTTGTCGACATCCAGGAGCTTGATGACGTCGGGCGAGCCGTAGGAGTGGTAGCGGACGGCCTTCATGGCAATGCTCCCTGGTCAGAGACTTCGGTCATATGTAAGATTCTTCTTACACATGAAAGACGGTAACACTCACCGATCGCCATCGACAATGCTCACCAATCGGTAGCAATTGCTAACCTATGGACATGGAGCCATGGCCGCAGAAAGATCAGATAGCCGCGGCGCTACGCCAGATCAGCGCCGGATTCGCGGCGCTGGCGGATGCGATCTCGGCCGATCCGGCTCAACCCCCAGCAGACAGCCGGCATCGAGCGCTCATCGCCGAATGGGGGCGCGATGGCCTGACCAGGGCTGAAGCCAGCGCGTTGTTCCGCAAGCACGGCTTCTCCCCCCAGGCCGCCGGCGGCTGGGTTCGCGGCGACTGGCTGGAGGTCCGCGAGGACGGTCGCCGCTATCTCACCGAACGTTCGCTGCACTGGCTGGCCGGACAAGGAGCCCCCGATGACGCACAGCCCCGTGACTGAGCCCTTCAGCGTCCGCCTCGAGGTCCGCATCTACGAGATCGACCCGCAGCTCCACCTCAACGGCGGCTTCTACATCCAGTACGCCGACCACGCCCGCTTCGCCTGCGTCCGGGCCGCCGGGGTGTCGGTCGAGGAGCTGCTCGACAGCGGCCTCGGCCCCGTCAACCTCGAGACCGTCATCAAATACCACCGCGAGCTGCGCGGCGGTGACGAGGTGGACGTCACCTGCGACTGGGAGTGGAGCGACGGGAAGACCTACCGGGTGCACCATCTCCTGCGGCGCGTGGACGGCACCGTGGCGGCCGAGGTGAGCCACGTGAGCGGCCTGCTCGACCTGAAGACCCGCCGGCTGGTGCCCGATCCCGACCGCGAGTGGCACACGAGAGCCGCCAAACCCGAGCTCCTCGGCCTCACCCGCAGATTCGGCCCCTGAAGAAATATTCGAGCAGAATGCACAAAACCCTGGACTCCCGGTTCCGGGGCGGGTGAAAATCCGATCGTCCATCCGAAGATCGTGGAAACGCCGGGCAGCTCTTGTTCCGCGCGTAACCCCTGCTCAACACGGGCGAGGACGTATGCGGGTAGTACATGGGCTGCTCACGGCGGCGCTGATCTTAACCATCTCTCCGGCGGTCGCCGCCCAGGCCGACGATGTGCCGAAACCACCGAAGGCCGTCCAGGAGCCGCCGAAAGCCGAGGAGTCCGCGGTCGCGGCCGCTCGGAGCGCCGGCCGGCCGGTGGAGATCGAATCGATGCGTACGGAGACCCGCCAGGTCTTCGCCAAACCGGACGGCACGCTCTCGATGGAGCTGAACGTCCGCCCGGTGCGCGTCAGGCAGGCGGGCGGCTGGGTCCCCGTCGACACCACGCTCCGCCTCAACCCCGACGGCTCTGTCAGCCCGGCCGCGACGGCGATCGGGCTGAGGTTCTCCGGCGGCGGCAACGCCCCGCTGGCCAAGCTGTCGCGCGGCGCCAAGTCCCTGGAGCTGGGCTGGCAGGGCACCCTGCCCAAGCCCACGCTGAACGGCGACACCGCCACCTACCCCGAGGTCATGCCCGGCGTGGACCTCCAGGTCACCGCGGACGTGGACGGCTTCTCCCACATCCTGGTGGTCAAGTCTCGGGCCGCCGCGGAGAGCATGACGGAGCTGACGTTCCCGCTGTCGGCCTCCGGCCTGTCGGTCGAGTCGGACAAGGCGGGCAACATCGAGGCCGTCGACAAGAACGAGGGCACGATCTTCACCGCGCCCACCCCGAAGATGTGGGACTCCAAGGGCATCACGAGCCCGCAGGCGCTCAAGGAGGGCCGCTCCCCGGAGGCGCGCGAGGCGACGATGGGCGTGGAACTCGCGGGTAAGCAACTGCGGCTCAAGCCCGACAGAAAGATGATGACGGACCCGAACACCAAGTTCCCCGTCTATCTCGACCCGTACTTCTCGGCCGCCCGCAACGCCTGGACGGCGGTCTGGAGCAACTGGCCCAACTCCAACTACCTCAACTCCAGCGACGTCGCCCGGGTCGGCCACGTCGAGTCGCAGAAGAACCGCACGTTCTTCCAGATGAACACCGGCGCGACCATCCACGGCAAGCAGATCATCAAGGCCACGCTGCGCACGTACGAGACGTGGTCGTACTCGTGCAGCGCCCGCAAGGTCGAGGCCTGGGCCACCAACACCATCAGCAAGGCCACGACCTGGAACAAGCAGCCCTCGTGGGTCAAGCTGCTCTCCACCGTGAACGTGGCCAAGGGCTGGGGCTCGTCCTGCCTGCCCGGCGGCGTCGAGTTCGACGTCACCTCGCAGGTCGTGGACGCCGCCGCCAAGAAGTGGCCCAACGTCACGATCGGTCTGCGGGCCACCAGCGAGACCGACGTGTACGCGTGGAAGAAGTTCAAGAACAACCCGAGCCTGGTCATCGAGTACAACTCGATCCCGTCCGACCCGGTCGCCGCCGACGCCTGGTCGGACCCGGGCGGTCCCTGCGTCTCCGGTGACGGGCGGCCGGT
>NZ_JBSFTC010000047.1:0-52760 GCF_053590415.1 Nonomuraea sp. NPDC003201 | reverse complement strand
GGTGGAGCAGGCGATCCTCGCCCAGAACTGCCCCCCGGCCCGCCATACGGCCATCTTCACCTGCTACAACGTCACCGCCATGGCATCCGGCGCGCTGGGCGGGCTGGCCGCCGCCGCCCTCGGGCTCCAGACGTGGACATCGGCCCCGGACGCCGCCTTCGCCCTGTACGCGGCCCTGGCGGCCGGCACCGTGACACTGTTCTGGCACCTGTCGCCGCAGGCCGAAGCCCCCGAGACCGCACGACCCGACCGGAGCGGGCACCGCGTGCGGGTGCCGGGCCAGGTCCGCCTGCTGGCCGGGCTGTCCGCCCTGGACGCCCTGTCCGGCGGGCTGGCCGTCCAGGCCGTGCTGGCCTGGTGGTTCGCCCACCGCTACGGCGCCACCACCACGCAACTGGGCCTGGTGTTCTTCGCCGCCAACCTGCTGCCGGCCCTGGCCCAGCTCACCGCGCCGCTGCTGGCCGCCCGGCGCGGCCTGCTGGCCACCATGCTCCTTCCGCACACGGTGGCCAACCTGCTGCTGGCCTGCATCCCGTTCGCCCAGAACCTCGCCACCGCCGTCACCCTGCTGCTGCTCCGCCAGACGGTCTCCAAGATCGACGTTCCGGCGCGGCAGGCCTTCACGGCCGCGGTCGTTCCCACCGCGCACCGCACGGCCGCCGCCAGCATGACCAGCATGGCCCGCAGCATCGCCGTCTCGGCCGCTCCCATCGCCGCCACCACGCTGCTGACCGGCACCCTGGCCGCGCTGGGTGCTCCGCTGCTGCTCGGCGCGGTCCTGGGCCTCGGCTACGACCTCGCCCTCTGGCGCGCCTACCGAGGCGCACCTTTGGCCGAAGGCTGAGCGATCGCCCAGCCGGTCGGTGTCACAGGAGGTCGGTGTCACAGGAGCCGGCGGGCGAGGGGCAGCCTGGTCCGGGTGATCAGCGCCGCCGCGCTCGCCAGAAGGGGCAGCCCGATCACCACGGCGACGAGAAACGGCCACGGTATCGCGATCGTGGCGGGATCTCCGGCGCCGTTGCCAGGCGGGTGGCGGCCGGCGTGCCGCCGACGACGAGGACGAGCGCGCCGCCGAGCCAGCCCCACAGGCCGGGGCCGGGGTCGGGCATGTTGCGGTAGCCCTCCTCGGAGGCGACCGTGACGCGGGGGGTCACCTTGGCCAGATCACGCGCCAGCGTCGAGTCCGCCGACGGCCGGTACATGGCGTAGAGCTGGCGCTCCGCCGTCGCTTCAGACGGCACGCAGGTACTGCCGCGGATAGCGGTCCCGGAGGGTGGCCGGTTCGAGGCGCGCGGCCGCGCGCAGCGGCCACGACGGATCTCGCAGTGCCTCCCGTCCCAGGAGGACGACGTCGGCGGAGCCCTCGCCGAGCACGGTCTCGGCCTGGTCCGGGTCGGTGATCAGGCCGACCGCGCCGACCGGCAGCATCGCCTTGTCCCGCACCTGCCGGGCGAACGGGACCTGGTAGCCGGGGCCGACCGGGATCCGCTGGTCCGGGTCCAGCCCGCCGGTGCTGACGTCGAGCAGGTCCACTCCGCGGTCGTGCAGGAGCCGGGCCAGATCGACCGTCTCCTCCGGCGTCCAGCCGCCCTCCACCCAGTCGGTGGCCGAGACCCGGACGAGCAGGGGGCGCTCGGCCGGCCATGCCCCGCGCACGGCATCGACCACCTCCAGCAGCAGCCGGACCCGGTTGTCGAAGCTGCCACCGTAGCGGTCCGTCCGCCGGTTGGCGCGCGGCGAGAGGAACTGGTGCAACAGGTACCCGTGCCCGGCATGGATCTCGACGACGTCGAAGCCGGCCGCGGCCGCGCGCCGGGTCGCGGCGGCGAAGTCCGCCACGATCCGGTCAAGGTCGGCGACACTCGCCTGTGCGGGTGTGGCATAGCCGCGGTAGGCGAGCGGCGACGGCCCGAGCGCGGTCCAGCCGCCTTCCGCCGCCGGGATCGAGCCGCTCCCGAGCCCGGGCGGAAACGTCGACGCCTTGCGTCCGGCGTGGCCGAGTTGCACGCCGATCGGTGTGCTGTGCGCATGCGCGAACGTCGTGATCCGCCGCCAGCCCGCGACCTGCTCGTCCGACCACAAGCCGGTGTCCCGCGGGCTGATCCGCCCCTCCGGCGAGACCGCGGTGGACTCGGTGAGCACCAGTCCGAAGCCACCTGTCACCCGGGCGCCGAGATGGACGAGGTGCCAGTCCGTCGGTACGCCGTCGGGGCCGGCGCTGTACTGGCACATCGGCGACAGCCACGCCCGGTTCGGCAGGGTGAGCTCGCGCAGCGTCAGCGGGCTCAAGAGCGTGCTCATGCCGGCACCCCCAGGAACGCGCGCGCGTTGGCGGCGAGCGTGGCCACGTCGAGGCCACCCGCCTCGGCGAAACCGACGGGGTCGCGCTGCGCCATGTCGAAGGGATGGTCGCTGCCGCACACCACGGCGTGCTTCCCTGCCTTCGCGGTGAGCAGGCCGAGCAGCGCGCGATCGTGGGTGACGGTGTCGAACCACAACGAGCGCACGGTCTCGCCCGGCGGCCGGGCCGAGTCGCGCCGCACGTCCGCGCGGGTCCGCCACCCGTGGTCCCAGCGGCCGAGCAGGCCGAGCGCGCATCCGCCGCCGTGCACGAAGCAGATCCGCAGGTCCGGCAGTTGCTCGACGACCCCGCCGAGCAACAGCGCCGCGACCGCGGTGGCCGTCTCGACCGGGTTGCCGACCAGGTTCGCGAGGTAGTGGTCGCGCCACTCCGGGCGCGGGAGCTGCATGGGGTGCACCAGCACGGACAGCCCCTCCGCGGCGGCGACGCCGAGGACGTGCCGCAGTACGCCGCGGTCGAGCGAAGCGCCGGCGAGCACGGGCGGGACGGCCACCCCGGCGACCCCGGGCAGCGCGGCGAGCCGCTTGAGCTGCGCCGTCGCCGTTTCCGCGTCGTCGAGGGACACCAGGCCCAGCCCGGCCAGGGCCCCGCCCGAGCCGCCCACGACCTGGGCCAGCGCGTCGTTGAAGGCGTCCACGTACGGTGCGGCGGGGCCGGCGACCGGGAAGGCGAACGGAGGAGCCGAGAGCACCCGGACCCCGATCCCGGCGGCGGCCATGTCGTCCAGGATCGCGGGCACGTCGCTCATCGCCCGGGTCGGGATGGACAGCGGGACGTCGCCGAGGTGGAGTTCACCGTCGCGGTCGTGCAACGGGCCGTACGGCGCCCCCGGCGGGAGGTCGAACAACTCGGGCGGCAGCCAGTGCGCGTGGACGTCGATCGGGCCGTCCGCGAGGGGACCGATCATCGAACGGCCCCGGGCAGCGGGAGCGGCGCGTTCGCGCTGTCGAGGTGCTCCACGGTGGTGAAGACGAGGTCGGTGTCGCCGATGTTCTCGATGTCGTGCAACAGGTACTGCCCCGCCCCGAAGACGAAGTGCCGTGTCTCGCCGGCGGAGTAGGAGACCTCGCGCGTGGTCCCGTCACTGGTGTGCTGGCGACTGCGGCCGGCGTTCACCGCGGTCCAGAAGTAGTCCAGGACGTGCCGGTGGGCGTGCCAGCGCTCGCCGGGCGCGAGCCTGATCTCCCAGACCCGGACCCGGTCGGTCCCGCTGAGCAGCCTCGAGCCCACCTCGCCGTCGTGGGCGTGCGCGTCGAACTCGGCGCGCAGGTCGTCGGACCAGCCGTCGAAGCCGGTGGCCACCAGGTCGCCGGCCAGCGGCAGGTCGGGCAGGGAAGCGGTGTCGGACATCTCATCTCCTCATCTGGTTGTGTGTCAGCGGCCGGGGCCGTAGAGCCCGAAGCGCAGGCTGGGGTCTCCGGGCGTCCAGGTGTTGTGGACCTGTGAGCGTTCCCCCATCGCCACCACGCGCTCCAGCAGCCTGGCGCTGAGTTCGAGCTGCCCGGGCTCCCATTTGCGCAGGGCGGCGGGGATGTCGCCGTCGGCGGCGGCGAGGGCTTCGGCGAGCGCCCAGGCGTCCGCGGCCGCCTTGGCGGTGCCCGCGGCGGCGTGTGGGCGTGCCGCCGCGGCCGCGTCGCCTACCAGGGCCACCCTGCCCTCGGCCATCCGCGTGGAGCGGATGTCGGAGACCACCTGGATGAAGGGGTGTTCGGTGGCCGCGATGACCTCGGCCGCGGCGGGCGCGAGCGACCGGGAGGCCGCCTCGCGCATGTCCTCGACGTAGCGGTCCTGGACCTGGCCCGGGTGCAGGGACACGGTGCCGGTGAAGCCGCGCTTGTCGATGAGCATCTCCGCGAGTTGTCGGCCTGCCGGCACGTTGCGGTACCAGACGTAGTTCATCAGCCGGTCCCGCGGGCCGGTGCCGCGCTCGCCGGGGATCGGGTAGAGCGTGATGTGCGAGTGCGGCACCACGCTGTAGGAGATGGCGTCACCGAGCAGGGCGCGGGTCGTCCCGCTCAGCTCGTGCTCCGGTACGGTGCCCCGCCAGCCGATGTAGCCGGAGTATTCGAGCCGGGCGCCGGGATCGAGCAGGGGACGGCCGGTCGAGGTGATGCCGTCGGCGAAGACGACCAGCTCGGCCTCGGCACGGCGGCCGCTGACGAACCGGACGGTGGCGTGCTCGGCCTCCTGCGCGACGCCGCAGGCGAACTCCCCGAGGTGGTAGTGGTCGGTGCCGAAGTCCGCGAGCAGGCCCCGGTAGAAGGTGCCCCAGGAGGTATGGGTCCAGCGGCGCCGATCGCGGTGCACGATCCCGTTGTCGCGGTCGAGGTACTGGACGTACTCCGTCGCGGTGCTCAGGGCGTCGAGGCTCTGTGTACTGCGCTCGGTGAACCACCGTACGGTGTCGGGCTGCAGGACGATCCCGCCGCCCCGCCCGTCCAGCGGGTTGGGGGTGCGCTCGAACACCTCGACCGAGAACCCGAGGTCGCGCAGCAGCAGGGCGGTGGTCAGCCCGCCGATGGATCCGCCGATGACGGCGGCGCGGGCACCTTCGTAGCGGGACGTCACCGGGTCTCCTCTCCGGCGCTGACCGCGTCGCGGTCGGGATGGCTGGACGGGGCGGCCGGTACGGGGTCGTCCGGGAGCGGGGCGCCGCGGGTCTCGGGTGCGGCGAACAGGGCGAGCGAGCCCAGCATCCCGACGGCGACGACGCAGGTCGTGGCGAGCCCGAGGTCCCCGCCGAACCAGGAGGCGGCGACGACGCCGGCGACCAGCGGGCCGCTCGCGGTGATGTAGCGTCCGATCCCGTTGTAAAGCGCGATGCCGGTCGCCCGCACGCTCGGCGGGAAGAGCTCGGGTCCGTAGACGAGGATCCCCGACAGGGCTCCGTACAGCCCGAACCCGACGATCGGGATGACCAGCAGGAACGTGGTGTGGGTGTGGGAGAAGGGGAACAGGAACGCCACGCTCGCGCCGGAGATCGCGAAGCTGGTGGCGAAGGCCCTGCGGCGCCCGATCGCGTCGGCGAGGAAGCCCCAGGTGGCGTAGCCGAGGATGCCGCCCGCGTTGAACAGCATCGACGCGACCGCGACGCGCTCGTTGGCAACGGCGGCGGGCAGGTCCGCCGCCGCGGCCGCCTGCCGGATCACCTGCGGGTACCAGGTCGAGACGCTCCAGAAGGCGACCAGGGAGCCGGTGGCCAGCCCTGTTCCGATCAGCGTGTGGCTCAGCAACGGGCGGGTCAGCAGCCGCCGAAGCACGAACCGGTCCTGCGCTGTGCGGTGCCCGCGGGCCTTCCGTTGCCGGCGTGCGGCGATGCTGCCGCTGATCTCCGGCGGCTCGGGGACGTGCCGGCGGATGAAGTACACCAGCAGCGCGGGGATGACGGCGATGCCCATCATCAACCGCCAGCCGTGCCCGCCGAGGACGGCGTAGGCCAGCGCGGCGATGAAGAACCCCATGGCGTAGCCGGACATCATCACGCCGGATGCCCGGGCCCGGTGGCGGTTGCGCCAGGCCTCGGCGACCAGCGCGGTGCCGACCGGAGCTTCCACGCCGGACCCGAGGCCGGCGATGAACCGGAAGACGCCGAGCTGCCACCAGGTGTCGGCGAACGCGGCCAGCGCGGTGAACACGGCGTACGTGATGATGCCGGCCGACAGCACTTTGACGCGTCCGAAGTGGTCGGCCAGCATCCCGAACAGGATGCCGCCCGTGCCCCATCCCAGCAGGAACAGCGCGACGGTGAGGCCGCCGTAGAGGCCGATGCTTCCGGCGTCCGCGGCGATATCGCTGTGCGGCAGCAGTTCGATCATCGCCGGGCCCAGGACCAGCCCGTACAGGCTGGCCGCGAACCCGTCGAGGGCCCAGCCCATCGTCGTGCCTGCCAGGACCAGCCACTGCGTGCGGGTGATCTCGGCGCGCCAGTGGCCGGGCGGCGATTCGTACGATTCTTTCGACATGGACGTTCTCCTTGGCCGGGGGGTGCGGAGGTCAGTTGAGGCGGCCGGGCGTGTCCGTGCCGTACCAGTCGACGTCGTCGGGCGCGGTGCGGGCCACGACGGTCTTGATCCAGGTGAAGTCGTCGAAGGACTCGGCGCCCGCGTCGCGGCCGGTGCCGGACTCCTTGATCCCGCCCCAGGGCAGCGAGGGCTCCAGGCGGTGGTGGTCGTTGACCCAGACCATCCCGGCCGCGATCCGGTCCGCGACGCGGTGTCCGCGGGCGAGGTCGCGGGTCCAGACGCCGGCGCCGAGGCCGTACCGGTTGTCGTTGGCCTTCGCGACGGCGTCGGCCTCGTCCTCGAACGGCACGACGACGGCGACCGGGCCGAAGATCTCCTCCTGCGCCACCCGCATGTCGTTCGAGGCGCCGGCCAGGACGGTGGGGCGGACGAAGAAGCCGCCGCTCAGCGGCTCGGGCAGATCGGGGACGCCGCCGCCCGCGACGAGCCGCGCGCCCTCCTCCACGCCCACGGCGATCATCCGCAGGACCTTGTCCCGTTGCGCGGCGCTCACCATCGGGCCGAGCTGGGTGCGGGCGTCGGACGGGGCGCCGATCCGGATCGCCTCGGCACGGCGGGCCAGCGCCGAGACGAAGCGGTCGTAGACGCTCCGCTGCACGAGGAACCGGGATCCGGCCACGCAGGACTGGCCTGCCGCGACGAAGGCCGCGAACGCCGCGCCCTCCGCGGCCACCTCGGGATCGACGTCGTCGAAGACCACGATCGGCGTCTTGCCGCCGAGCTCGGCGGTGACGCGCGCGAACCGCGCCGCGGTCGCCACGGCGGCGGCGCGCCCGGCCTCGGTGCCGCCGGTCAACGTGATCTTGGCGATGTCCGGGTGTCCGGTGAGCCGCTCGCCGACCTCGCGACCGCCGGTCACGACGGTGACCACGTCCTCCGGCAGGCCCGCCTTGTGCAGGAGGCCGACCAGTTCGAGCGTGGACAGAGGGGTCAGTTCGGACGGCTTCACCACGACCGTGTTGCCCGTGGCCAGGGCGGCGGAGAGGCTGCGCGCCAGGATGAGCAGCGGGTGGTTGAAGGGCGTGATGATGCCGCAGACGCCCAGCGGCGCCCTGCGCTGGTAGGTGAGATAGGGGCCGTCGGACGGCAGCACCGCGTCGCGCTGTGCGGCGAGCAGGCCGGCGTTGTAGCGGAACCACTCGGGAACCCGGGAGAGCTGGGCGCGCGTCTCGGTGACCGGCCGGCCGTTGTTGCGGGTCTCCAGCCGGTACAGCGACTCCGCGGCTTCCTCGATCACGTCGGCCGCGCGGAGCAGCAGCCGGCCCCGCTGGGTCCGGGTCAGCGCCGGCCACGGCCCGTCCAGGAACGCCGCCCGCGCCCGGCGGATCGCCGCGTCGACCTCGCCGGGAGTGCTGTCCGGCACCGTACGGATCACAGCGCCGGTGGCCGGATCGATGATCGGCCGGTCCCTGGGTTCCTCGGGGGAGTTCGACATGCCATGACCTCCGGTGATGCGACTTCGATGAACTCAGTGTTACGGCGAAGTGTCGCCAGGACCATATTCGAAATGACACTGTTTCCGGTATCTGATGTGGTGCTGTACATTCACGACATGGACGGCGGAGATGCGACGGAGCTGCGCAGCTGGCTCGCGGCGGTCAGCGCCCTGACGGCGGCCGTCAATGCCGGCAGGGGGCTGCGGGACGTCCTCGACCTCGTCGCCGCGACCGCCCGGGAGCTGCTCGGGCTCGACTTCTGCGGCGTGCTCGTGCCGGACCCCGCGGAACGGAACCTCGTGATCGCCGGCTGGAGCGGGCTCACCGAGGAGTACGTCGCCCGGGTCAACTCCGACCGGCCGGTCCGGCTGGAGGCCGACGCGTCCGGCGGCGCCCCGTCCAGCCGGGCGTACCGGTCGGGCCGGCCGTGCGCGGTCGCCGACATCTCCCTCGAGCCCGACTTCATCTGGGGCGGCGTCGCCCGCGAGCAGGGCTACCGGTCCATGCTGTCGGTCCCCCTGGTCACCGCCTCCGGCGTGATCGGCACGTTGAACAGCTATCGCTCGGCCGTGCACGAGTTCGGCCCCGAGGAGATCGACCGGCTGCAGTTGCTCGCCGAGCACGCGGCCCTCGCCATCACCTCGGCACGGGTGCTGGACGATCTGCGCGACCAGCGCGACCTCGTGATGCGCTCGGAGAAGATCCACGAACGCCTGCTGCGCGTCGCCGTACGCGCGGGCGGGGTCGAGGGCATCGCCGGCGCCCTGCACGATCTTCTCGGCGCTCCCGTGCTGGTCCAGGGCGTACGCGGCGAGGTCCTCGCCCAGGCCGGAGGTCCGCCCACTCCGGAGGACCTCCTCAAGGCCGGAGCCGGCCGGCGCGCTCCGGACGCCGGGCTCGTCCGCGAGCAGGGCCCGCACGTCGTCGCCGACGTCGTCCTCGAAGGGGAGGTGGCCGCCCGGGTCTGGGTTCCCGGCCGGGCCGGCGCGCTCGCACCTCTGG
Organism: Nonomuraea sp. NPDC003201; assembly: GCF_053590415.1. Classification (NCBI taxonomy): domain Bacteria; kingdom Bacillati; phylum Actinomycetota; class Actinomycetes; order Streptosporangiales; family Streptosporangiaceae; genus Nonomuraea; species Nonomuraea sp. NPDC003201. The sequence goes on along the minus strand of NZ_JBSFTC010000047.1, from coordinate 43,938 downwards.
ACCGCCGGGCCCTCGAGCACGCCTCCATCGTGCTGTCCCTCGAACTCCTGCGCCGGCGCACCGCCCTCGAGGTCGAGCAGAACCTGCGCGGCGACCTCCTCGCCGACCTCCTCGCCGGCGCCGACCCCATGTCGCCCTCCGTACGTGATCGCGCCGGCCTGCTCGGCCACGATCTCGTCCGAGACCATCTCACCCTGGTCGCCCAGGTGACCACGGGCGGGGGCCCGGCTCCGGCGGGCGCCGTCCAGCGCGCGCTGACCGAGGCCGTCGCGCTCGCGTCCGGTGTGCGTCCCCGACCGCTCGTCGCGGTTTACCGCGACGTCATCGTCGCCCTGTGGCCCGTCGTCGCAACCGGCCCCGCCGCGGGCAGACCCGCCGCCGACGCGCTCCGGCGGAGCGTGCGTTCTGCCCGCGGGGTCGACGACGCCACCGTCGCCGTGTCCGACCCGGCCCAGCGCGACCCCCTGAACGCCTACCGCACGGCACGCGGCGCACTCACCGTCGCCGGCCATGCCGGGCGGAGCGGCGGCACGATCACCCTCGACGATCTCGGCGTCGCGGGGCTTCTCCTGCAACTCGGCGATCCCGTGCGGCTGCGGGCGTACGCCGACCGTACGCTCGGCGCCCTGCTCACGTACGACCATGACCACGGAGCCGCGCTGCTGCGGACCCTCCGCACCTACCTCGACTCGGGCGTGGACCGCCACCTGACGGCCCGCGCCCTCACCCTGCACCCGAACACCGTGAGCCAGCGCCTTCGCCGCATCGAAGCCCTCACCGGCCTCGACCTCCGCTCGTCCCAGGCAGTGGTCGACGCCCGTGCCGCCCTCATCGTGCTCGACGTGGCGGAAGGAACCGACGCCGCGCATGACCGGGTGTGAGCCTGTCTCCCGGCTTGGCGTCGGTCCCGCCGGGAGTCCGGGTCACGCGGTCACGAAGGTCATCACGCTTCGAGCGGGAAGCGTGACGGTGAAGGAACCGTTCGACACGCTGGTGGTGCCCTGGGGTGCGACGTTCCTGCCCGCGTCCGTCAGCCAGGACGAGACCCTGGACGCGGTGCTGTTCCTCAGGGTGAACTGCTGGCTCACCGCGGAGGTCCCCTTGTTGATGGCGACCACGACGATCGTGGAGCTGCCACCCCGGTACGCCGACACGTAGAGGTTCGACGCCGGGCTCGCCGTCGCCTCGATCCGCACGTATCCGGGGCGGACGAACCTGGCGAAGTGTGCCATGTTGGCGCCGCGCTTGCTGATCTGGCCGTCCTCACGCATGGGGCCGTAGCCGCGCCGGATGTACCACCAGATGTACGCCTGGAACTCCGCCTCCACCATGGCGCGGTGGAGGTGCTCCCCCACGTCGAGCGCCTGCGGCCACAGGTCCGCCGAATCGGAGCTGTTGGGGTAGTAGACCTCGGTCATCCAGAGTTCCTTGCCCGCGCCCTTCTGCTTGAAGAGGGGATAGGGGAAGTTCGCGAACGATGTGCCGTAGAGGTGAGCCCCGATGATGTCCACGTTGGCGAGCGCCGTGGAGTCGTTGAGGATCGGGTCCGACATGTTCTTCAGGTACTGGAAGGATTCGGGCGCGATGACCCTGGTGCCGATCGAGCCGGCGTTCTCCCGCAGGAACCGCACCATTTCGGCGGGAGTCCACCACGTCCAGTCATGCGCGTAATCGGGCTCGTTCTGCACCGATATGCCGTACAGGTTCACCCCGTTGTTCCGCAGGTAGGTGGTGAAGTCGTTCAGGTGCTGGGCATAGGCGCCGTACATGTCGTATCTGAGGCGTCTGGCGTTGGTCTGACTGCCGCGGACGAAGGTCTCGACCATGCGGGCGGGCGGATTCCACGGCGACGCGATGACGGCCGCCCCGAGCTCGCTCGCGCGCCTGGCCGTCGCCAGATCACGGCCCCAGTCCGCCTGGTTCTCGGGGACGGGGATCCTCAGCACGGAGAACCCCAGCCGGCCCTCGCCGGTGCCGAACGCCGTGTCCCGCTGGGCAGCCGTCAGGTCGCCGATCCAGGCCGTGTGGGTCATGCCGCCGAAGCCCCGTATCGTCTGACGCTGCGCCGACGCGTCGATGACCGCAGCGGCGGCAGCCGTCGCGGCCGGTGTCGCGGCCGTGAGGACCGGCAGGGCCCCCATCGTCACCAGGACGGTTCTCCGGCTCAGCGATCGCCGCTCGCCGCCGGCGGGCTCGTTCCGACCTTGCGTCATGTCTCCTCCTCGTGGCTGTTGGCGCCGAGTCCTTTGGGAGCGCTCCCACTTTCGGAATGCGCCTCGGCCTAGCATCGGCAGCAAGAGTGTCCAGAGTCGCTGATTTCCCGCGTACGGCCTGCGCTGATTGTTCGCGCTAACATCTCTGCAGGAACGTAAAGCCCTTACTGCGACCCGTCAACCGGCGCGGCGGCACGGTCCTTCCTGGAGGCGGCAAATTAACTCCTTATTCGCCGCAAATTACGCAGTTTCCGACTGGTGACTTCTGTGAAACTTTCACGCAGGCATTCCGACAACAACAGCCGCCGGCAGGCACGTCAGCCGGCCGTCGGGATCTCTGTCCGTTCGCGCGGGGTGGCGGGCGGGAAGAGCGTGGCGACGGCGCGGATGACGGCGGCGCGGCGGGCGGCCGGGCTGGGGTCGGCGGCGGCACGGGGGGCGACGGCGCCGAGTTCGGTCTGGTCGATCCAGGTCATGGCGATCTGGACGACCAGCGCCAGGATGTCGATGGGATCCCAGGCGGGATCGAGATCGCCGTCGGCCTGGGCGGCCCGGATTTTCTCGATCTTGGCGGGGAGCGTGCGCAGGACGGCGCCGGTGTAGGCGGCGGGAACCTCACTGGGTGCGGCGGCCCGTTCCAGGCGGCCCCAGAGGATGAACCGGTGCCGGTCGGGGTTGGCGGTGAAGTAGTCGAACAGCTGGCCGGCATAGGAGGGCAGGTCGGCGGGGTCCAGGTGGGCGGCGTCGGCGGCGGCGACGAGTTCGGCGGAGGCGACGTGCTCGTAGAGCCCTTCCTTGCTGCGGAAGTAGGCGTAGACGCGTTCCTTGCTGGTGCTGGCGGCCTTGGCGATCCGGTCGACGCGGGCGCCGGCGATCCCGTGCTGGGCGAACTCCGCGCGGGCGGCGGCGATGATCCGGTCGTGGGTGGAATCGGTGCTGGCCATGCCCCAAGCGTAGTCAACCGAACCGTTCGGTTTGACCTCGCCGATCCGGCGAGTAGTGTGAGAAACGTTCATACCAAACGGTTTGGTTTGATTTTGGAGGGATCGCTGTGCAGGAGCGCACTCTTGGCCGTCAGGGTCTGGCCGCCTCAGCCATCGGTTTCGGGTCGATGGGCATCTCCTTCGCCTACGGGCCCGCCGACGAGGCCGGTGGGGCGGCCGCGATCCAACGGGCCCACGAGCTGGGCGTCACCCACTTCGACACCGCGGAGCTCTACGGGTGGGGCGAGAACGAGAAGCTGGTCGGCAAGACCGTCGCGGCGTTCCGGGACGAGATCACCATCGCCACCAAGTTCGGGTTCACCCGCGAGTACGGCACCGACTCACGTCCCGAGCACATCCGCGAGGTGCTCGACAACAGCCTGCGCCACCTCGGCGTGGACCACGTGGACGTGCTCTACCAGCACCGGGTCGACCCGAAGGTGCCGATCGAGGACGTCGCCGGGGCCGTAGGGGAGCTGATCGAGGCCGGGAAGGTGAAGTACCTCGGCCTGTCCGAGGCGGGGCCGGAGACGATCCGCAAGGCCCACGCCGTGCAGCCGGTGTCGGTCCTGCAGACCGAGTACTCGCTGTTCGAGCGGGACGTGGAGCAGCTGTTCCCGACGCTGCGGGAGCTGGGGATCGGGTTCGTCGCCTACTCCCCTCTGGGCCGCGGCTTCCTGACCGGCACCGCCCAGCCCGCCGGGTCCTACGAGCAGGGCGACATGCGCAACCGCGACCTGCGCTGGCAGCCGGGCAACTTCGAGAAGAACGTCGAGGCCGTACGGCAGCTGTCGGAGCTCGCCGCCGGCAAGGGCGCCACCGTCGCCCAGCTCGCGCTGGCGTGGATCCTCGCCCAGGGCGAGGACATCGTGCCGATCCCGGGCACCCGCACCCCCGAGCGAGTGGAGGAGAACACCGCCGCCGCCGACCTCGTCCTCACCCCCGCCGACCTGGACGCCATCGCGGCGATCCTGCCCACCGGCGGCTTCGGCGGCCGCTACGCCGAGGCCTCCCTCCCCACCTGGGTCTGAACCCCGGCCATCCGCAGCCACCCGGGGGCCGCACGGCCAGCGAGCCGAGCCGGCGGCGCCCCGAGGTGGCCAACGGCCACCGAACCCGCCGGTGACGGTCGCCTCCGCACCGGCCGTCAGGTGGGCCGCCACTCCTGGATGTGTGCCGCCCGCGGGCACTCGGAGGGCTTCAGCGGGCGGCGAAGCGGGACCCTACCCAGGCGAGGATGTCGGCCATCGCGCCGTCGTCGATCCCGGTCGCGGCACCGTAGGTGTCGTGCTCCAGGCCGTCGTAGACGCGGTAGGTGACCTGCGAGCCAGTGCCGCGGAGTTCGGCGGCGACCTTGGCGTTGACCGATTCGGGGGTGACGGTGTCCGCGCCGCCCTGCAGGAACAGCACCGGTCCTGCGACGCGCTTCCGGCCGACGCTGTTGTCGCGCAGGTATCGGGTGAAGCGCGGGTCGCTGGAGTAGCCCGGCTTGATCAGCGCCGGCCCGGTCAGATCTGCGTAGACCGCGGTGGCCACGCCCAGGCAGCCGTTCCGGGCGCCGTCCATGCGGGCCACGGCGACGGGGGTCAGCAGGCGTCCGACGTCGATCGTCGGGTCGCTGTACGCGGCGCCCTGGGCCAGCAGCGGGGCGAATCCGCCGTACGGGACGGTCGTGGCGACGTGGGCGGCCAGGGTGGGCAGGTCGGCGGCGGGCGAGGTGACGACCACGCCCCGGTAGCCCGGCACCGGGCGGGTCAGCTGGCGTTCGGCGAAGCCGAGTGCGGCGCCGCCGCCCTGCGAGTGGCCCCACAGCACCCACTCGCCCGACAGGCCTGGCACCGCCTGGCGCGCGGACCGGACCGCACCGGCGATGTCGTCCGCCGCGGCGGCCTTGTTCAGCAGTTCCGGACGGCCGGTCGTGCCCAGGCCCGCGTAGTCCGGGGCGACCACCGCGTACCCCTGCTCCAGGAACCGGACCATCTGGTTGCCGTGGTAGAGGTCCCGCATCAGCGACGGCGCGCAGCCCGCCGCGATGCCGCTGGCACCGTGCGCGTCCACGACCACCTTCCAGCCACCGGCCGGACGCGGGCGGTCCTGCGGCACCAGCACGACGCCGGAGGCCGCCACGTCCCGGCCCCGGGAGGTGCGGGAGTGGTACAGCACGCGGACGGCTTCGACCGGCCTGTCCTCCACCACGTAGTCGGAGGTGGTCTCCGCGCGGATCAGGGTCCCGCCCGGTGCCCACGGCAGCGGGTCGGGCGCATCGTAGAAGGCGGTGCGAGGCAGGGCGTTCTGCCGCTGGGCGGCCCAGGCCCAGTCGATCTGGCAGGCCTGGTCGCAATCGTCGGCGTTCGCGCCGGTGGCAGGCACGGTGGCAGGCACGGTGGTCAGAACGGCACCCACCACGGCGGCCAGGGAGAACCGGCGGACGCCGGTCAGCAGGGCATGACGAACAGACCTCATGGGAGGCTCCTCTTCGTTGGGGATCGGTCAGCGGGAACGAACGGAACCTGCCGCGTGGCGGCCGTCGACCTGCTTTCCGCTGGGTCCGTAGACGAAGTCGGCCGTGGTGTCCAGGATGAACTCCATCGGGAAGCCCAGCTCGATCGCGGCGGCCTCCTCCAGCCGGTTCACCGCCTCTTCGGGCAGGTCCAGGTCGATCGCGGCGAGGTTGTCGGTCAGCTGGTCCAGGGTGCGGGCGCCGAGGATCGGGTGGATCCAGGGCCGGTGCGCTCGCGTCCAGGCGATGGCGACCTGCGACGAGGACACGCCGAGTTCGTCGGCCACGGCGTCCACCGTACGGGCGACGGCCAGGTCGCGCTCGGAGACGGTGGCCCGCTCGACCCGGGAGGGGCCCTCGGCGCCGCTCCTGGTGAACTTGCCCGACAGGACGCCTCCGGCCAGCGGCGACCACGCGGCCACCGACAGCTCCAAGGCGGCGGCCATGGGCAGCAGTTCCCGCTCGATGTCGCGTTTGACGAGGCTGTAGGGCAATTGGAGGCCGGCGAACGGGGTCCACCCGCGGAACTCGGCGATGGTGTTCGCCTGGGCGATCAGCCAGGCGGGCGCGTCGGAGATCCCGACGTACAACACCTTGCCCGCCCGTACGAGATCGTCGAGGGCCCGCATGGTCTCCTCGACGGGCGTGTTGGGATCCCAGATGTGCACCCACAACAGGTCGAGGTAGTCGGTGCCCAGCCGCTGCAGGCTGGCCTCGACCGAACGGACCAGGTTCTTCCGGTGGTTGCCACTGGCGTTGGGGTCGGTGCCGTCCATGGTCAGGGTGTACTTCGTGGCCAGCACGAAGCGGTCGCGGTCGGAGCCGAGCAGCTCTCCGACGATCCGCTCGCTGCTGCCCTCGGTGTACCGGTTGGCGGTGTCGATCACGTTCCCGCCCGCCTCGGCGTAGGCGGTGAACATCTTGCGGCACTCCTCGACGGAGGCGCCCCATCCCCACTCTTGTCCGAAGGTCATCGTTCCCAGGAACATGTCCGACACCCGCAGACCGGTGCGGCCAAGCAGTCGGTAACGCATCACATGCTCCTGTCGAAGAACGAGACAGTCCAGTCAATGGCAGGGATTACGTAACGGTCGTCGTCGTACAACTCGATGTGGTTGCCGGTGTCGAGCAGGAAGAGTTCCTTGGGCTCGGGCGCCGCCGCGAAGGCGGCCTGCGCGTCGGCCACGGGAATGGCCTGGTCGCCAGTGCCGTGCACGATCAGCAGAGGAGCGGAGACCAGCGGCAGGTAGGAGTCGACGTCCAGCGCCAGCTCTTGCAGCACCGACAGCGCGGTGCAGCGGTTCTCCCAGCCGGGCCGGGCTCCTCGCTCCGTCCCGTAGTACTCGAACGGTTCCGGGCCGGGGTTCCCCGCGGGCATGCCTTCGGGGTTGACGGCGGGCCAGTACTCGATCTCGCCGGTGTCGGACTGCCGCTGCGCTATCTGCGTGAACTGGGCCATCAGCGCCGCGAAGTTCTCCGCGCCGAACCGGTCACGGATCAGCCCGGGGTTGTTGTAGGCGGCCGCGATCAACGCGACGGCCTTGACCCGGGGGTCGAACGCGGCGAGCTGCACCGAGTAGAGCCCGCCCAGGCACACCCCGCACAGCGCGATCTTGTCGGGGTCGACCTCCGGCCGGGTGGCCAGGAAGCTGACCGCGTTGCGCAGGTCCGAGACCTTCGCTGAGGCGTCCTCGTGCTGACGCGGTTCGCCCTCGCTGTCACCCCAGTTGCGGTGGTCGAAGGCCAGTGCCACATATCCACGCTGCGCGAACCGCTCCGCGTAGTAACCCGTGACCTGGTCCCTCACTCCGGAGAACGGCCCGGTCAGCACCACCGCGCCGCGGCCGGTCCCGGGCTCCGGCAGGTGAAGGTCGCCGGTCAGCCGGTACCCGTCGCTGCCGAACTCCACCTTTTCCATCGACATCAGGAATCTCCTTCGCTCTCACGCAGGCGTCACCTGCGGAGTACGGCGCTTGCCGGAGAGGAGATTTTCAAATCTGGCGGGTCGCTCGATAGCGTGTCCGTCACCTGTTGAGATGTGAATTTTTCATAGCGACGGGCGGCCTCAGATCCAGCCCGCCTCGGTGGCGATTCTGATGGCGTCGACGCGATTGCGAGCGTCCAGTTTCGCCGCCGCGGACGTGAGGTAGTTGCGGACGGTCCCGGGGGTGAGGAAGAGCTGTTCGGCGATCTCCCCAGGGGAGGCGCCCGTGGCCGACAGGCGGAGCACCATCGTCTCCCGCTGCGACATGGGGCTTGCCGACGCCTCCAGCGCCGCCGCCGTGAGCGCCGGGTCCAGCACCCGGCCGCCCGAGGCCACGGTCCTGATCGCACCGGTCAGCTCGGCGTGCCGGACATCCTTGGGCAGGAACCCCGCCACCTGAGCGGCGAGCGCCCGGCGGAGCTGGCCCGGCCGGTTCAGACCGGTCAGGATCAGCACCCGGCACCCGGGCAGCAGCTCGCGGAGCCGTTCGGCGGCGGTCAGGCCGTCCACCTCGGGCAGGTCGATGTCGAGCACGGCCACGTCGGGCCGGGCCTCCAGCGCGGTCGGCACGATGAGCGCGCCAGAGGCGAGCTCCGCCACCACCTGGAGGTCGTCTTCCAAGGACAGCAGTCCCACCAGCGCCGAACGCAGCAGCTCCACGTCCTCGGCGAGCAGAATCCTGATCACGCCGAACAGTATCACCGGGCCTTCCGGCAGCCGGGTGTGGTGTCAAGCAGGTGGTACTGGATGATTGGTCCCACCAATCTCCATTTTCCCGACGCGGCAGTGAAGGACGACCCGGTGGACGACGAGTTGGACGACACCCGGGATACGCGGCTGCGGTTGGTTCGCGCGATGATGTGGGCCGCCCTCGGCCTGATCATGACCTTCCGGCTGATGGTGGCCTTGGAGGAAGGGCTGTCGTGGCCGGTCGTGCTCGTCACGACGGCTCCCTACCCGCCGCTGGTGGCGTTGCTGACCGGGCCACATCGCCTCCGGGTCCGCAACGGCCTGCTGGCGGCACTGGTGATCCTGTACGCCGTGCCGTTCGCCGTCGCGGGCACGCACTGGGAGTGGCTGCCGTGGCCGCTGGCGGTCGCGGTGCTGTGCTCGTTCCGGGGGCGGGTGGCCTGGCCGCTGTTCGGGCTCCTCCTGGTCGCCACGGGCGTGGCCGGATTGTGGGCCGGCGACGACGTGCTGACGACGATCATGAGAACGCTGAAGACCGCCACCAACGGTCTGATCGTCTTCGGCCTGTACGCCCTGACGGTGATGGCGGCCAGGCTCGACGCGGCGCGCGGGGATCTGGCGCGATTGGAGCTGCAGCGGGAACGGCGACGGCTCGGCGGCGAACTGGGCGCGGTCGTCGGCCAGCACCTGCGAGCGGTCTCGGAGCGGCTCGCGCAAGCCGTCGACGCCGAACCGGAGGTCGCACGCGACCGGCTCCACGTGGCCGTCGGCACCGCCCGGCAGGCGCTGGCCGACATCCGCGCGACGGCCGCCGGCTACCGCGTCTCGCCCCCTCTGCCGCCGCCGATCGAGTCGCCGAAGGTGGCGCGCCTCATGCTGGCCGCGCTGATCACCTGCCAGGCCACGCTTCACGCGGTCGTCTCCGTCATGACCTACCACCGGCCGTGGACCCTGCTCCTGACGGTGCCGTTGATGGCCGCGGCCGGAGCGGTCCAGCTGCTGATGAAGCCGTCACGCAAGCAGATGATCCTTCTCGGGCTGCTGCTGGGTGTCCCCGTCATACCGTTCGGCTACCTGCTCTGGGAGCTCATCTTCCTCGCCTGCCTGTGGCCTTTCTTCCTCGGGCTGGTGCTCACCCGCATGCGGCCGCCGCGCTCCCTGGTCCTCACCGGTGTGGCGGTGGCGCTGTACATCGCACTCCTCTTCTACCCGCCGCCGGTACCCAACCTGGCGGGGATGGCGGCGAACCTGATATCCCTGACCATCCTCACCTGGGTCTCCTATGGTCTGATCCGGCTGTCGAATCTGGTGGTCCTGCTGCACCAGGCCGAGCGGGACCTGATCCGCGAAGCCCTCATCCAGGAGCGCACCAGGGTCGCCCGCGACCTGCACGACCTGCTGTCCTTCAGCCTGTCGGCGGTGGCGCTCAAGGGAGAGCTGTGCGAGCGGCTGCTGGACATCGACCCGGTACGCGCCCGCGCCGAACTGGCCACGCTGCCCGAACTGGTCGAGCGCGCACGGGCCGAACTGGAATCAGTGGCCCACGCGACCGTGGGGCTGAGCCTTGACCAGGAACTGGCCGCGGCGCACACCGTCCTGGAGACCGCCGGGATACGGACCGTCGCCACCGTCGAGGCCGAACCACTGCCACCCGAGGTGGACACGGCGATGGCCGCGGCATTGCGCGAGGCGGTCACCAACGTCGTACGGCACAGCGCCGCCCGAACCTGCACCATCACCATCGTCTCCGTGGGCCACGCGGTCCGGCTGCGCGTCGTCAACGACGGAGCCGCCGAAGCCCCGCCCTCAGCTCCGCGACCGGGCCCGGGCGGATCAGGGCTGACCGGCCTGGCCGAACGCACCGGAGGCCGGCTCACCGCCGGATCACAAAGGGGCGGCCGCTTCGAACTGGTCGCCGAATTCGCCACAGGCCCTTAGGGCCGGGAGGAGTGTGCACCGGCTAGGCGATGTGGTAGCCGACTCCGGGCGTTGTCGCGATGACCGGCGGGTCGCCGAGTTTGCGCCGCAGCCGGCCCATCGTCACTGCGACGGTGTTCGTGAACCGGTCGGCGTTCTCGTCCCGCACCTGGTCGAGCAGGGTTTCGGCGCTCAGGAAGCCGGGGCTCGTCCGCGGCAGCGCCTCCAGCACGGCGAACTCCTTCACCGAGAGGTCCAGTTGCGGTCAGCATCAGCACCATCGGCCGGGCCGCCCGGTCGGTGATCATCTGGCACACCGTGTCACCGTGCAGGCCGGGCAGGTCCCGATCCAGGACCACCACGTCGTACGGGGTGAGGTCGAGCCTGGCCGCGGCGGCCGGCGCTTCTCCTTGGACAGAGCTCCGTCGGGGCGCCGCCGTACCATCTACCTGGCAGGCCAGGCCACCGGGGCGCAGGTGATCGAGATCGTCGGCCCGGGCACCCGCTGGCACGAGGCCGGTATCGTGACCGACGAGGGCCACCTCGTCTCGGTCGGCGCCGACCCCGCCGATCCCCAACCTGCCCAGGTCAACGCCATCGTCAGCACCTACGGCCTGGACGACGGCGACTTCGCCGCACTACGCGACCGGTGGGCCGCCCGCTGGCAGGCGAACGTCAAGGACCCCGAGGTCATCCCGTAACGCCGGGGAGTCGAGAGGACCAGGCCGCCGCTGCACCACCGCGAGCGGGAACGACAGCAACCCGCCCACGATCGCGCCGTCATTCCGCTTCTTGAGGGCCGGTGGATGCTCTGTCCAGCCCGGTAAGTCGAGCCAGAACGGCGAAGCCGTCGTCGGTGCCGGGCCAGTGCCTGCGTACGGCGGGCAGCCCGGCGCGGCGTACGACAGAGCGCAGGACGGCGGTGACGATGATGGCGTCATCGGCGTAGCCGAGCAGGGGGATGAAGTCGGGCACCAGGTCGATGGGAAGGGCCAGGTACGCCAGCAGCAGCGCCAGCCGAACGCGCACCCCGCGCGGCAGGTCGGGGTCGGCCGCCAGGCGGCGCACCAGCCGCAGCACATCCGGCAGCAGCCGCAACGCCTCACGCAACAGGCCGCCACGGGGCCGGACGATCACCAGCGCGCCGATCAGCACCACCCAGGCCACCAGCAGCGCCACCGCGATCCCGATCAACAGGTCCCAGCCCCACGAACCGGTCATGCCTCATCACCCTCACGCACATCAGATGGCCCGACACCGATCGGGGCCTCGGCCGCCAGCGCCGCCTGCTCGAAGGCGGCCAGGTCGGCGGACGCCTCCTCGACCGCCGCCCGAGCCGCCGCGCCACTCGGGGCGGCGAAGTAGTCCCGAGCGGCGATCTTGGCCATCCAGGAGCGGAACCGTTCCAGATCCGCCTCCGACTCCTCGACCTCGGCGTAGGTGGCCCGGCCCCGCTCCCGCTCCGTGGCCAGCTCGTCGCGGAAGGCGGGCAGGCGCTCCAGCACCTCGGCGTACTCGGCGTCGCGGGCGGCGTTGAACTCGCCGATGACCTGCCGCTCCTCCGCCGCGTCGGTCAGAGTCAGGCGCAGCATGCGGCCCGTGCCGCCCTGCTGGCGCACCCGATCCAGCAACCGCCGCACCTGCCGCAACGTCTGCTCCCGCTCGGGCAGCAGACATACCGACTGCTGCAGATACAACGCACCCAGCGAACGCAGCTTGCGCCACACCTGCACACGAAGCGCCGGCGCGGCCCCGGCCGTGGACACGCTGACCAGCAACCATCCCGACTCGTCCGTATGATCCGTCACGCCGCAAATGTTACATCCGTAACAAATGACAGCAAGAGGTGTACATCGCAGCGGATGCGCACCCGCGCCGTCGCCGGGGGCCGGCGGTGCGGCCGAGTGCCTCGACATCGCGCTTGGCGGGTGGCTTCGAGACGACCAAGGTCGCCGGCACCGCAGCGATCGACCGGACCCCGCAGAGGGTCGCGACCGCAGGAAGCCGCAGGTCACCGGCATGGCAGTGGGCGAGCGAGCTGTCGTGATCGAACTTTGTCCGGGCCGAACGCATCGAATCCCGCATAGTCACTGACAAACGGGGATGATGCATGGCAACGAAACTGCTGGATGGGGATCCGCAGCGGCTGGGGCAGTACTGGCTGGCGGGGCGGCTGGGCGCGGGCGGCCAGGGGGTCGTCTATGAGGCCTACACGGAGGACGCCCGCCGCGTCGCGATCAAAGTCCTGCACAGCGACCAGGCCGCCCAGCTGGGCAGGGAGATGACGGCCGCGCAGCGGGTGGCCTCGTTCTGCACCGCGCGCGTGCTCGACGCCCAGTTGGAGGGGACGCGCCCGTACATCGTCAGTGAGTACGTCGAAGGGCAGAGCCTGCGTCAGGTCGTCCTCGACGGCCGCCGGTTCGTGGGCGGGGACCTGCACCGGCTGGCCACCGCCATCGCCACCGCCCTGACCGCCGTCCATGAGGCGGGCGTGATCCACCGTGATCTGAAGCCGGACAACGTGCTGCTCGGGCCGGACGGCCCGCGAGTGATCGACTTCGGCATCTCCCGGACGATGGAGATGTCGCTCACCGAGACCGGCCTGGTCGCGGGAACGCCCACGTACATGGCCCCGGAGGTGTTCACCGGGCACCGGGCGGGGGCGCCGGCGGACGTGTTCGCCTGGGCCGGCATCGTGATGTTCGCCGCCACCGGCGAGGACCCGTTCCAGGCCGAGAGCCTGGGCGGGGTCATGCACCGCGTGTTGTCCGCCAGCCCGGATCTCAGCGTGCTGCCGGAGTCGCTGCACCCGCTGGTGGCCGCCGCCCTGGCCAAGGATCCGCTCGACCGTCCGACCTCCCGGGAGCTGCTGCTCGGCCTGGTCAGCGGCGGCGGGCAGCTGGATGTCGCCGGGCTGCTCGCCGTGGGCGGCCGCGAGGCCACCCGGATCGCGGTGACGGCCGACGATCCCGCGCTGGGCACGCTGGCGGAGGAGGCGTACGCGATGCTCGGGCCCGCCGAGCGCGAGCTGGTGGCCGAGGTCTTCCTGCGGCTGGTCACCGTGGACGAGCATGGGGAGCTGACCGGACGGCGGGCGGCCCGGGCCGAGCTCCTCCAGGGAAGAGGACAGCACGAGACGGCGGCGATCAACCGGATTCTGGAGGTGTTCACGTACCTCCTGACCACGGGCGGCGAGGAGATCTGGCTGGCGCGGCCGGCCCTGCCGCACGCCTGGCCCAGGTACAGGCACTGGATCGACAACAACCGCGACGGGCTGGCGGTCCACCGGGAGATCCTCACGGCGGCGCGCCGGTGGGACGGGGCCGGCCGGCGGGACGGCGACCTGTTCCGCGGCAGCAGTCTGGACAACGCCCTGCAGTGGGCGGCCAACTCGCGGCGCGACATCACGCTGGCCCCGGTGGAGCGAGGTTTCCTCCAGGCGAGTGCGGACCTGTCCAGACGCGGCGCCAAGCGTGCCCGGCTGGTGTCGCTAGCCCTCGGCGGGCTGCTGGTGATCTCGCTGGTGGCCGGAGGGCTGGCCGTCCAGCAGGGCTTGGTCGCCGATCGGCGCGCCGAGGAGGTCACCGCGTCGCTCGGCAGGTCGGAGGCGACCCGGCTGGCCGGGCTCGTGCAGCAGGTACGCGTCACGGATCCGATGCTGGCGATGCGGCTGAGCGTGGCGGCGTGGAGCCTGGACCGTACGCCGCTCACCAGGGCAGGGCTGATGACGGCGCTCGCGCAGCGCGAGTCGGCGACGTTCACGGATCGGGTGAGCGCCGGCGACACGGTCCGGGCCCTCGGTGCCGACGGGCGTGCCTTGGCCGACGTCAGCCAGGACACGGCCCAGGTGTGGGACGTGCGCACCGGGAAGCGGATCGGTGGGATCAACCGGCTGGGGCTGGCCGGAGACCAGGTGACCGCGGCGGCCCTGGCCCCTTCGGGCCGTACGCTCGTCGTCCTGACGGACAAGCGGATCCGGGCCTGGGAGTTGTCCAGCGGGACGGTCATCGGGACCTGGGTCTTCGATCGCCCGCTCGACCTCGTGAACGGCTGGGCGGAGATCGTCCGCGCGGACGACCGGACGGTGGTGATCCGTGATCCCGACAAGTACCAGCAGTGGAATCCGCGGACCGGCGAGCGCACGCGGCTTTCCACCGTCGGCGCGACGGCGAGCGCGGACGGCAGGTGGCAGGCGACGCCGCGGGCGAAGTCGGTGCGCCTGACCGATGTCGAGGACAGGTCCGTCGTGGACATCGGCGTCAAGGACGGCGCCGGCACCCAGGGAACCTGGAACCGCGGCGCGGTGACGGTCAGCGGGGACGGGAAGCTGCTCGCCTCGATCACCGGCAAGGAGGTCCAGTTCTGGCGGATGGCCGATGCCCAGCTTCTCACCGCGGTACCGCTGCTGGGCGACACGGACACTGACGGCGAGCAGCCCCAGAGTGCCTTCGACGGCCGGACATTCCGCTACCTCGTCGAGGACCGGGTCTTCTCCGTCGACGTCTCCGACCTCTCCGTCACCCCGGCGGACTCTTCGACCAACTTCGGCAGGCTGAGCCCGGACGGGCAGCTCTCGGTGACCCAGACCGGCGACCGGACCCAGCTACGCGACGTGCGCAGCGGCAAAGCGGTGGGCGCCCTGCCCGCCATGGAGGAGGCATACTTCGGCAAGGACGGCAGGCTGCTGGCCGCGGTGGACCAGGGCACGGTGAAGATCGTGGACGTCGCCACGCGAGCCGCCCTGGGCCAGATCGACCCGGGAGATCTGGAGCCCCACGTGGTGAGCTTCAGCCCGGACGGCACCCGCCTCGCGCTCGTGCTGCGCAGCCCGGACGACGGCCGCGCCGTGCTCAAGTACGCCGCCCAGGTATGGGACTGGAAGGCCAAGCGGAAGCTCTGGAGCACGGCGCTCCCGGAGACGAACGACGTGGCCTTCTCCCCCGACGGCAAGCGGCTGGCGTTCGCCGGCGCCGGCCAGCGCCTGCTCGACGCCGCCACCGGACGGCCGGTGACCGGGCCCTTCAGCGCCGGCGGAAAGGACACCGTCGGCCGCCGGATCTTCTTCCTCCACAAGGGCGACGGCGTGGTGGTCCTGGACTCCCGAGGCCGCCTGACCTTGTGGGACACCGCCGGCAAGCGCCTCGGGCCGGTCGTCCGCGACAAGTCCGGCGATCTGTCGATCGCCGCCTACTCCCCGCGTGACGACGTCGTCGCGGTCGGCGCGACGGACGGCAGGGTGCGGTTGTTCGATCCGGTCACGGGAACGAGCCTCGGCACGCTGCGTGACTTCGGGGGAGGTCAGGATCCGGAGATGGGGCAGCTCCAGTCGATCGCCTTCACGGCCGACGGGGCCGGCGTCGTCACCCTTGATCTGAACGGGGTGGCGCGGACGCACGTCGTCGAGCCCGCCGGCGTCATCCGGGCGATCTGCCGGCGGGCGGGCGGCTCCCTCACCACCGCTGAATGGAGGGCCTACGTCCCGGATCTTCCGTACCGCGACAGCTGCTCCTGAGCGCGGGAGCTCCAGTCCGCGAGTTCGGTGAGCAGGAGTGCCTCGGCGAGGCAGGCGCGTTCGAAGTCGGCCACGTGCAGGTTCTCGTCGGTGCTGTGGGCGCGGGCGGCCGGATCGCCTCCGGGGCTCGTGATGAGGACGGCGGCTTCCGGGTACGCGGCGGCGAATTCCGCGACGAAGGGGATGGCGCCGCCGCCTCCGAGATCGACCACGTCGGCGTCGAAGGCCCGCCGATAGGCGCGGCGTGCCGCGTCGAAGGCCGGACCTCGGGTGTCGACCGCGTACGGCTGCGCGATCTCCGCCTCGGTGACCTCGACCCGCGCGCCCCAGGGTGCGTGGTCGCGAAGGTGCCCGGCCAGGGCGGCGCGGGCCCGTACCGCGTCGTCGCCCGGCGCGATGCGCAGGCTCACCTTGGCCCGGGCGGATGCGGTGAGGGCGTTGGCGGCTCCGGATACGGCGGGCGCGTCGATGGCCAGGACGGTCGCCGCGGGTCCGGTCCAGACCCGTTCGGGGATGCCGCCCGAGCCGAGCAGCCTGACGCCGTCGAGCACGCCCGCCTCGGCCCGGAATCGTTCCGCGGGGTAGCCCGTCCGCGGCGGGCGGCCGGTGACCAGGCCGTCCACCATGACGTGGCCGTCCTCGTCGTGGAGGGTGGCGAGCAGGCGGCACAGCGTGGTGAGCGCGTCGGGAGCGGCCCCGCCGTACGTGCCGGAATGCACGCTCTCCGCCAGCGTCCGCACCTCGACGACGCAGTTGACCATGCCGCGCAACGTGGTGGTGAACGAAGGGACGCCGACGTCGATGTTCTCCGAGTCGGCGAGCACGATCACGTCGGCGGCGAGCCTGTCACGGTGCCGGTCGAGGAAGGCGCCGAGCGTCGGGGAGCCGATCTCCTCCTCCCCTTCGACGATGACGACGACCCCGACCGGCGGACGCCCGCCGTGCGCGCGCAACGCGGCCAGGTGGGTGGCGATTCCCGCCTTGTCGTCGGCGGATCCGCGGCCGTACAGGCGCCCGCCGCTTTCGCGCGGCTCGAACGGCCTGCTCGACCACAGGGCCGGATCGCCGGCGGGCTGCACGTCGTAGTGGGCGTACAGCAGCACGGTGGGACGGCCGGGTGGTGCGGGACAACGGGCGAGGACCACCGGCCGGCCGCCGGGGACGTCGTCCAGGATCTCCACCTCCTGCGCGGCGCCCGCGCGGAAGAGCTGTGCCGTCAGCTCCGCGCAGCGGCGCAGGTCCTCGGCCGCGGCCGGGTCGGCGCTCACCGAGGGGATGCGGATGAGGGCTTCGAGGTCGGCCCGTATGCCGGGCAGCACCTTCTGCACGGCGCGCCGCAGGTCATCGCTCATTGACGAGCTTCCTTTCCGATCGGGTGTCGAGCCAGGAGGGGAGAACGGCGAGAGCCAGCACCGCGACGATCAGCGCGAACCCCGCCGGATATCCCGCGGGTCCGGCCACGAGGCCGAACCCGGCGGCGCCGATCCCCATCCCGCCGTCGTAGGCGAGGTTCCACAGCGCGCTCACCCGGCCGAACGCGGAGGAGGAGGACCGCGCGAGCATCAGCACCAGGGTGACGTTCTGGGCGGCGCCGAACCCGGCGCCGAAGAGCGCCGCCCCCGCGATCACCGCGTAGGGATTGTCGAGCCAGACGAGCCCGGCCATCCCGACGACCGCGGCGAGCACGACCGGTATCAGCAGGACGGACTGGCCGTGGCGGTCGCCGTATCGGCCGGCCGCCCACCGTGCGAGCGGCATCGCGCACGAGTGTGCGAGCAGCGCCGTCGCGGCCGTCCCCGCTGAGCCGGCGGGGACGGCCAGCGGCAGGAACGTCAGCAGCACACCGGCCGCCGGCGTGATCGTCGCGAAGACGATGACGGGCCGGGCGAGACCGGGGTGGCGCAGAGCGCGAAGGACGCCCCCGTGCTGCTCGACCGGCGCCGCCCTCGCGGGCAGCCCGGGAATCCCGATGAGCGCGAGCAGCGCCAGCCCCGTCCCCGCGAGGAAGACCGGACCGTAGCCGACGAGCGGAACCAGCCACAAACCGGTCGGCAGCCCCAGGATCGCGGGGATCCCGACGGCCACGCCGTACGCGCCCAGCGCCTCCCCCCGGCGTTCGGCCGGGGCCAGCTCGGCCATCATGGCGGGGCCCACCACGACCACGATGGCCAGGCCGGCCCCGCGCGCCAGGCTCGTGGCCAGCACCATCGGCAACGCGGAGGACAGGACCAGCAGGGCCGGGGGAACGCCGAGGAGGAGGACGCCCAGCGCCATGCCGACGCGGTAGCCGTACCGGGCCAGCAACGCCGGCATGGCCAGCTCCATGAGCACCGTCGCCAGCATGGTGACGCCGGTGGACAACCCGGCGCCCATATCCCCCGAACCACCTGACGCCGTGTACAGCGGAACGATCGGAACAAGCAGGTAGAAGCTCGTCATCGCAGCGACCGAGGTCATCGACAGGATGACCATCGGACGGCTGAGCAGCGGTTGCGCACCGGTTGGGATCACCGGGCCAGCCTCGCCAGAACGGCCGCCGGACACATCGGGCGAATGCCCTATCCGGCGTCCCTAGGTTTCATCCCGATCTGAGAGCCTGTGTCCCATGGTCTTCGTAGGCAGGGACGCGGAGCTGACCGCTCTGGGCACGGCCTACGCGCATGCCCGGGAAGGCTCTCCCGCCACCGTGCTGCTCGGCGGCGAAGCCGGCGTGGGCAAGACCCGGCTGATCGCCGAGTTCGCGGCGCCGCTGGCAGGAGAGGCGTGGCTGCTCTCGGGAGACTGCCCCCAGGTGGGCGAGAACGGCCTGGCGTTCGCGCCGTTCACCGCCATGCTGCGCCGCCTGCTGCGCGAGATCGGCGCGGACGGCCTCCTCCGCCTCCTGCCCCGTGGCGAGCCCGGTGAGCTGGGCAGGCTGCTGCCGCTCCTGGGCCGGCCCGCAGGTGACGGCGATCCCGCCCTGACGCAGGCACGGCTCTTCGAAGAGTTCCTCACCCTGTTCGAGAACCTCGCCGAGGACCGGCCCTTGGTGATCGTCGCCGAGGACGCGCACTGGAGCGATCGCTCCAGCCGGGAGCTGCTCGACTTCCTCATCAGGAACCAGCAGGCGGCGGCGTTCCTCCTGGTCGTGACCTACCGGAGCGACCACCTGCACCGGACGCATCCGCTCCGCCCCGTGCTGGCCGAATGGGACCGCCGGCCGTGGACGACCCGGATGGAGCTCGGCCGGCTCAGCAGGGGCGAGGTGGTCGGGCAGCTTCGGGGCCTGCTCGGCGGCGAGCCGGCCCCCGCGGTCATCGAGGACGTCGTCCGGCGCAGCGAGGGCAACCCGCTGTTCGTCGAGGCGCTGTCGGCCCGGGCGGGCGCGCCGGTGCCCGCGTCCATTCGCGACCTGCTGATCACGCCGCTCGACGGGCTGCCCCGGGAAACCCGCCGGGTGGTCCACGCCGCGGCCGTCGGCGGCGCCCGGATCGGCCACGCGCTGCTGCGCGCCGTCACGGGGCTGGACGACGCCGGCCTCACCGACGCGCTGCGCCCCGCGGTGAGCGCGAACCTCCTGGTGATCGAGGAGGAGGTGTACGCGTTCCGTCACACGCTGATCCAGGAGGTGCTCTACGACGACGTGCTTCCCGGGGAGCGCGGGCACCTTCACGTACGCTGTGCCGAAGCCCTGGAGACGGACCCGGAGCTCGCCCCGCTGGGCCGGGCGGCGTACGAGTCCGCCCTGCACTGGCACGCCGCCAAGCGCCATCCGGCCAGGACACTGGCGGCCGCCCGCCGCGCCGCCGCCGAGGCCGCGGCGTCCCTGGCGCACGCGGAACACCTGCACATGCTGCTTCGCGTGCTGGAGCTGTGGGAGCAGGCGCCCGATCCGGCCACCTCCAAGGCCGGCGTGCTCGACGAGGCGATACGCGCCGCCATCGCCGCCGGCGAGAACTCGACCGCCGTCCAGCTGGTCGAGACAGCGCTCCCGGCCGATGCCGAGCCCGCGCGGGCCGGCTGGCTGCTCGCCCACCGCGGCGAGCTGCGCCACCTCCTCGGCCTGCCAGGCGACCTGGACGATCTACGCGAAGCCGCCCGTCTGACACCGGGCGCGCATCCGGCACGCGCGACCGTACTCAACCTGCTCGCCAATCGCCTCCTCACGGTCCCGCTGGAAGAAGAAGGCCGCGTCGCCGCCCGCGAGGCGCTGGAAGCGGCGCGGGCCGCGGGCGATGCCAGGGCCGAGGTCATGGCCACCATCAACCTGACGTACGCGCGGGCCCGCGCCGGCGACCTCGACGCCCAACTGCCTCACCTGATCGACGCCCAGGCGACGGCCCGCCGCATCGGTGACGAGGGCGCGCTTCTGCATGCCTGTCGTTGTGAGGCGGACGTCCTGCAGGGCGCCGGCAGGTACGCGGAGGCGGCCGAGGCGGCCCGCCAGGGACTCGCCGCCGCCACGCGGGCGGGTCTCGCCCGCACAGCGGGCCCGATCCACGCGGGCAACCTCGCGGAGGCGCTGATCGCGCTGGGCCGGTGGGACGAGGCCGCCGAGATCGTCGAACACGCCCTGCGGGTCACCCCGACACCCAGCCTTCGCGCGTACCTGATGGTGCTGACCGGCACGATCGCGCTGGCCAGCGGCGACCTCGCGGGCGCCGAGCACGCCGCGACCCACGCCCGCGAGGTCTTCACCAGAGGCACGTCCTACGCCCAGGACCACCTCCTGCTGGTGCGCCTGGAAGTGGATCTGCGCAGAGCGCAGGGGCGCACGGCCGACGCCGCGCGACTCGTGGAGGAGGCGCTGAGCAGCGGAAGAACGAGCCCGCGCTACCTGTGGCCGGTGATCGAGGCGGGCGCGTCCCTGCCCGTACCCGGCCTGGCCGGGACCGCGGCCGCGTTGCCGGCGATCGGGCCCGTCCAGGAGGCCCACCGCCTCGCCTGCGCCGCCGCGACCGGACAGCCGGACCTTTGGGCCCGCGTCGCGGCCGCGTGGAGAGCTCTTCGCCAGCCATACCCCCAGGCTCTGGCCCTGCTGCGGGCCGCGGAACACGCCGCGGAGACGGGAGACCGCTCCGCGGCCTCCTCCCATCTGACCGACGCCTCCCGGGAGGCGGGCCGCCTGCGGGCAGAGCCGTTGAGTGCCCGGATCGAACGGCTGGCGCGCCTGGCCCGGATCCCCCTCGCCGTGCAGGTCGAGGCCGAGCCGGCCGAGGAGCGCGAGTTCGGCCTCACGCCGCGCGAGCGGGACGTGCTGCGCCTGGTCGCCGACGGCCGTACCAATCGGCAGATCGCCGAGGAGCTGTTCATCTCGGTCAAGACGGCGGGCGCGCACGTGAGCAACATCCTCGCCAAGCTCGGCGTACGCAGCCGCGTCCAAGCCGCCACGGCCGCCCACCGGCACGAGTTGATCTAGTTCTTCTGAAGGCGTAGGCGGTCAGGTCCCGGGCAGGTCTCGGGCGGCCGTGGCGCTGTGGCGCTGGTAGTGGCGTGCCGCCCGGGCGCGGTTGCCGCAGGACGGCTTGCACCACTCCTGCCGCCCGTGGCTCTTGACGAAGTAGCGCACGCAGCGCGGCGCGTTGCAGGACCGCAACTGCTCCCGCTGCGGACCGCTCAGGAAATCGATGGCGGCCCGCGCCAGGCCGGCGATCAGCCGCACGCCGGCGTCGCGCTCGCCCGACAACACTCGCGTACGAGGTGTCCCGCCCTCGGGCCGGCCAAGTCGCGGGACGATCGCCTCACGGGCGGCCGCCGCGTTGAGGTGCGTCAGCGCCTGCTCGGCGGGCATCAGCCGACGGGCGTCGGCCCGGCTGGGCGGCGCCGGGCCACCCGGCCCCGTCCCCGTCAACCAGGTGCACCACATCGCCGGCACCGCCATCCTGATGTGCGACTCCACCATCCCCGGCCATGACGAGGGCCGCCTGGACCCCGGAACCCTCGCCTGGATGCACACCACCCTCGACGGGCAGATCCTCACCCTGGCTACCGGCCACGCCCTGCTGATGGCGGTGTGGCTGCTGACCTGGACGACCCTCATCCACCAAGGGGCGCACCTCGTGCGCAAGGCCCGCTTCAAGCGGGCGCTCGGCAAGGTGACAGCGGTGGCGCTCGTCATCCTCGGCGTACGGGCCGCCGCCACGTAAGCACGCCTTCCGGATCGCCGCCCCGGCGCGCTTATTGCACTAATCGGTTCAGTGTCGTAAAGTAAACCATATGGTTCAGCAAGAGGTCCTCGATCGCACGTTCGCCGCCCTCGCGGACGGGACCCGGCGGCAGATACTCATCCGGCTCGGCCAGGGTCCCGCCACGATCGGCCAGCTGGCCGAACCCTTCGGCATGTCGCTCACCGGCATGAAGAAGCACGTGCACGTCCTGGAGAACGCCGGGCTGGTCACGACGGAGAAAGTCGGCCGATCGCGGCAGTGCCGGCTGGGAGCCGAGCGCCTGGAGGACGCCATGTCGTGGATCACGTTCTACCAGCGCCTGTGGGAGCGCCGGCTCGACGGCCTCGACGCCTACTTCACCCTCAAGAACGCCCCTGAGGCGAACACCGGGAAGGACACCGAGCGATGACGCGGAACGACACCGAGGCCATCCAGTTGCGCAAGACCCGCGTGCTGCCCGCGACCCCCGAGGAGGTCTTCGACGCCTACACCGACGCCGAGAAGCAGAAGATCTGGTTCAGCATCCTCGACGAGGAGCCCGGCATCGTCGAGATCGAGGTAGACCTGCGCGTCGGGGGCCGGCAGACCGCGGTCTGGGGGCCGGACGCCGACAACCTGTTCCGTGAGACGCAGACCTTCCTGGAGATCGACCGCCCGCACCGCCTGCTCACCGAGTCCACCGGCAGCACCCCAGACGGCATGACCATGACCACCACCGTCGAGGTCACCTTCGAGGAGCACGAGGGCGGCACCCTGCTCACGGTCGTGCAGAGCGGCTTCCCGGCGCCCGAGATCCGCGACTTCTTCGTCAAGGAGGTCTGGGTGGGAGCGCTCGACCGGATCGATGCGTACCTGCGCCGCGCGGGACAGCCGTCCTGACGCAGAACGCCGGCCCGGGCGGGTTCAGGAACGGGGACGGTGTTCGTCGAGGGCTGTGGTGAGCAGTGCATGAGCTGACCACCGCATGGTGTCCGCCGCCTGCTGCCGGGTGAGTCCGGCGATGTCGGTGAGCCAGATGAGCGATTCGATGCCGGTGGCCGAGCGGATGGTCACGGCCAGCCGGCGGACGTCCAGGCCGGGGTGGGTGTCGCGGAGCGGGGACAGAGCGTCTTCGATCCAGCCGATGGCCCGCCCACCGCGCAGCGCCGGCTGGCCGGTCTCGGGTTGCAGGGACAGGCGCAGCGAGGCACGCAATTGCGGTTCCCAGTCGAGGGTGAGCTGGGTGAAAGCGGTCATCACCAGGTCCAGCCGGGCCACCGGGCCGGCAGGCGGATCTGGGGGCAGCAGGGATGCCTGCTCGATCTGGGGGTGGGCGGCGGCCAGCAGGGCGTGCTGGTTGGGGAAGTACCGGTAGGCGGTGGTGCGGGAGATCCCGGCCGCGGCGGCGGCGTCTTCGACGGTGGGGTCGGCGCCTTCGGCCAGCAGGTGGCGGGCGGCCTCGACCAGGGATCGGCGGGTGCGGGCCTTCTGCTGTCGGCGGCCGGTCAGCTCATATGGTACTGACATGCCCATCATGGTACCGTCGTCCCATGTAGTCGTTGATGAGCCGAAGCCTCTGCGAGGTGTTCATGAGCGCCGATCCCGCGGTGACGAACCCGGATCTGTACACGGTGGTCTTCGAGAACGAGCGGGTCAGGGTGCTCCGCTACCGGGACCGGCCGGGGGACGCGACCTCCCCGCACGGGCATCCCGACAGCGTGATGGTCACCTTGTCGGCCTTCACCCGCCGCCTCTCCTCGGGCGGGCATCAGGTCGAGCTCGCGCTGGAGGCGGGGCAGGTGCGGTGGCTGAGCGCACAAGAGCACGCCGGGCAGAACATCGGCGACACCGAGACATACGCGATCTTCGTCGAGCTCAAGGAAGCGGCGAGCACGGTCCCGGCCAGGACGGCGCTCGGCCCCGAGACGTGAGGCGGGCCAGGAGCCGAGGTGACCGCCTCCACCGCGTGGATCACCCTCTGAGCCGCGGCACCGCCGCCAGCAGCGCGCGCGTGTAGTCATGTGCCGGCTCGCCGACGACCTGCTCGGCGGGCCCGTGCTCGACGATCCGGCCGTGGTGCATGACGGCTATCGTGTCGGCGACGTACCTGACGACAGCCAGGTTGTGCGAGATGAACAGCATCGACAGTCCGAGCTCGTCGCGCAGCCCGCGGACCAGGTTGAGCACGGCCCCTTGGACCGACACGTCGAGCGAGCCGGTGATCTCGTCGGCGACCAGCAGGGCGGGGTCGCCGCCCAGGGCACGGGCGATCGCCACCCGCTGCCGCTGACCGCCCGACAGCTCGCGCGGGTAACGCCCGGCCAGCTCGGCGGGCAGTTGGACGAGACCGAGCAGCCGCGGCACCTCCGTGGCACGGCGGCGCCTCTCGATGCCCTCCCCGACCGTCTCGCCGATCGTCATGCGCGGGTCCAGCGACGCGTACGGATCCTGGAACACCATCTGGATCCGCGGCGCTCCCTCGATCCCGCCCATGTAGGGCACGAGCCCGCTCACGGCCCTGGCCAGCGACGACTTGCCCGAGCCCGACTCGCCGACGAGGCCGACGACGTGGCCGTCGGGGATCTCCAGGGTGACGTCGTCGACCGCGGTGAAGCCGCCGTAGCGCACGGTCAGCCCTTCGATCCTCACGAGGTGACCTCCCAGCAGGCGACCCGCTGCCGCGGGCCATGGACCACGAGTTCGGGACGTTCCTTCCGGCATTGTTCGGTGGCGAGCGAGCACCGGTCGGCGAACGCGCAGCCCGCGCCGACCTGCGCCGGGGCCGGCTGGGTGCCGGGGATGCCGGCCAACGGGCGGCTCCGGTCGGTGTCGAGGTCGGGCAGGGACGCGATGAGCGCCTTGGTGTAGGGGTGCGCGGCACCGCCGGCGAGCCGGTCGGCGGGCAGTTCCTCGACCACCCGCCCCGCGTACATGACGACGACGCGGTCGCACAGCTCGCCGACGACGGCGATGTCGTGGGAGATGAACAGCAGGGCCGCGCCCGTCTCCTCGACGACCTCGCGCAGCAGCCGCAGGATCTGCCGCTGCACGGTCACGTCGAGGGCGGTCGTGGGCTCGTCGGCGATGATCAGGCGTGGCGTGCCCATGAGGCCCATGGCGATGACCGCGCGCTGGCGCATGCCGCCGGACAGCTCGTGCGGATGCTGGACGGCGTGCTTGGCGGGGTCGGGCAGCTGGACGTGGCGCAGCCGGTCGACGGCGCGGCGGCGGGCGTCCGCGCGGCTCGCGCCCTGGTGGACGACGGCCACCTCGGCGAGCTGGCCGCCGACTTTCAGCGCGGGGTTGAGCGAGGCCATCGGGTCCTGGAACACCATGGCGAGCGCGGTGCCCAGCTCCTTGCCGGACATGGTGGCGACGTCGGCGCCGCCGAGGACCAGCCGGCCGTACGTCACTGATCCGGGATAGGGAACGAGGCCGCCGATGGCGGCGGCGGTCAGGCTCTTGCCGCTGCCGGACTCTCCCACCAGGCCGACGATCTCCCCCGGCGTCACGGTCAGAGACAGCTCTCGTACGGGGGTCGAACCGCCCGGGAACGAGACGGTCAGGTCGCGGACCTCGAGGACGGCGTCCGGGTCCGGCTGCCCGGCCGGTTCCGGTGGCTCAGGGCGGACGCTGTCGCGCTGCCCGGCCGACGATCGGGCGGCGGCCCTGGCCAGGGTGTCGCCCAGCAGGTTGAAGCCGATGCCGGCCAGCGCGACGGCCGCCGCCGGACCGACCGCGACCACGGGCGTGACGTAGATCCGCGCGAACCCGTCGAACAGCAGGCGCCCCCAGTCGAACTCCGGTGGCTGCACGCCGAGGCCCAGGAACGACATGCCGGCCAGGCCGAGCAGCGCGCCGCCGAGCGACTGGGCGAGGTTGAGGATGAGCGGTTCGGCGATGTTGGGCAGAATGTGCCGGGCGAGTAGGCGGCGGCGGGGCACGCCGAGCATGCGGGCCGCGGCCACGTAGTCGGCGCCGGCGACCGAGGCGGCCAGGGTCTGGGTGAGCCGCGCGAAGCCGGGCGCGATGGCCACGCCGATCCCGAGCACCGCGCCACGCGCGCCGAGCCCGCTGACCACCGCCGTGAACATGGCCAGCAGCAGGCCGGGGAAGGCCACCAGCGCGTTGACCGTGCCGGTGACCATCCGGGCGGCCCGGCGCGGCAGTACGGACGGGAGCGCGCCGAGCAGGATGCCCCCGACGGCGCCGATGAGCGTGGCCGCCAGCGCCAGGGCCAGCGAGTAACGGCCCGCCACCAGGACCCGGGCGAGCAGGTCGCGGCCCAGGTTGTCGGTGCCGAGCGGGTGTTCGGCGGAGGCGCCCTGGAGGATGGCGCCGGCGTCGATGCGTTCCGCGGCCTCGCCCCAGATGATGGGCCCGGCCACGGCCAGCACCGCCATGAGGAGCACCAGCACGCCGCCGATCAGCGCCGGAGCGCTGCGCCACGGGCCGCCCCGGGACCTCGGCCCCCTCTTCGCGTGGCCGTCCACGGCCCGGGGGCCGTCCGGTGCCGTCCTGGCCCACATCAGGCCGAGACCTCCTTGATCTCCGAGGTGGGATCGAGCGCGCCGAGCACCAGGTCCACGACGAGGTTCACGACCAGCACGATGGCGCCGTACACGAGGATCACGGCCTGCGCGACCGGGTAGTCCTTCTGCGTGATCGACTCGACGATCTTCAGGCCGAGTCCGGGCCAGGCGAAGACGTACTCGACCAGGACGCTGCCCGCGATCAGTGAGGTCAGCAGCAGGCCGCCGACGGTCAGGGTGGCCGTGAGCGTGTTGGGCAGCACGTGCCGCAGGTGGAGCCGGGCCGCGGGCAGCCGCTTGGCGCGGGCCAGGCGCACGTAGTCGGTGCCCAGCTCTCGCAGGGTCTCGACGCGGGTGATCCGGGCGATCATGGCGATCGGCCCGGCCGACAGGGCTGCGACGGGCAGCACGTACGTCAGCGGCCCGGCCTTGCCCGCGGGCGGGAACCAGCCGAGGCCGACGGCCAGCGCGGCCACCAGCGCGATCGAGTAGAGGAACTCGGGCACGGCCACGGCGGTGCCGGTGACCGTGCCGAAGGCCAGGTCGGTGCCGCGGTTGCGGCCGTTCTCGGTGCGTACGGCGGCCCACATGCCGACCGGCACCGCCACGATCAGCGCCACGGCGGTGGCCAGGAGGGCCAGAGTCAGGGTGTTCGGCAGGCGGGCCGCGATGACGTCGCCCACCGCCTCCCCCGTCAGGAAGGACGTGCCGAAGTCACCGGTCAGGACATGGCCGACGTACGTGATGAACTGCTCAGGCAGGGGGCGGTCGAGACCGAGCGCGGCCGTACGGGCCGCTATCAGCTCGATCGGGGCGGCCGGCCCGAGCGAGGCGCGCACCGGGTCGCCCGGGATGAGGTGGATCATCGCGAACGGCGCCACCAGCAGCACCGCCAGCGACACGGCGAACCGCACGATCCGGCGCACGGCCGTACGCAGCGTCCTGCGCACGGTCGTGCTTCCCGCCTTGCTGCCCGGGCGCCGCGTGGTCCGGGGGTCGCTCACTAGTCTCCTTGCGTGAGGCGGATCGAGGTGGGCACCAGGCTCCCGGCCGTGGTGCGGAACGTGGCGCCCTTGCCGGCCAGCAGCGCCGTGTTGTCCACCACGGGCACCAGGTCGGCGCTTTCGAACAGGGCCGACTCCGACTCCAGCCACACCGGGCAGGCCTCGGCGGCGGGGAGCTTGCTCGCCTTGGAGACGAGCTCCTCGTAGCGCTTGTTGGCCAGGTGGGCGAAGTTGGCTCCCTTGGGGGCGGACGGCCCCGACAGGAAGCCGACGAGCTGGCTGGGCAGGGTGACGCTGATCGGCAGCCACACGACGTCCCAGTCCTGGGTGGCGTTGAGCGACTCCGACAGCTTGGTGTCGATCACGCCGTTCAGCTTCACCTCGACGCCGAGCTTCTTCCACGTCTCCGCCATGTACTCGGCGGCGGCCTGGAAGCCGGGGCCGCGGGTGGTGGCGTACATGTAGCGCAGGCTGAGCCGCTTGCCGTCCTTGGCCCGGAAACCGTCGGCGCCGAGCTTCCACCCGGCCGCGTCGAGCGCGGCCGCGGCGGCCGCGGCGTCGTAGCCGGGCACGTGACCGGCTACGGAGTCGCCCGGGCAGGGACGGGGCGCCAGGACCAGGCCGGTGGCCGGCTTGCCGGTGCCGCCGGAGGCGATGCCGGCCAGCTCCTGGAGGTTGAGCGCCCGCGTGAGGGCCTTGCGGACCTCCGGGTCGCGGGCCGGCCGGTCTTCGCCCTGGTGATAGAAGAACTGGCCGTTGCCTACCGTGATCGACTGTTTGGTCACGCCCGGGGACGCCTCGACGCGGGACCGGTCGGCACCGTTGAAGAGGGCGCCGTTGAGGGAGCCGGCGATGAGCAGGTTGGCGGAGGTCTGCTCGTTCGGCACGACCTTCATCACGAGCGTCTCCGGCAGGTCCTTGGCGGTGGCGCCGGCGGGACCCCAGGCGTAGTCGCGGCGGACCTTGAACGTGTAGTGGTCGCTGGGGACGGCCTCGGTGAGCTGGTAAGGCCCGCTGCCGGAGGTGGCCCGAGCGATCGAGGCACGATCCTTCACCCCCTTGCCGCAGACGATGAACATCGTCCGCGTGCTCTCCAGGATGAAGCTGAACGGCTCGGGCATGGACAGGGTCACGGTACCGGCGGCGTCGTCGGCCTTCGCCTTCATGCCCACGGGCACCAGCACGCCGTAGATCGGCGACTTGGCGGCGGGGTCGGCGATGTGGTTGACGTTGTCGGCCACGTTCGAGGGGGTCACCGGGGAGCCGTCCGAGCAGGTGACCCCCTTCCGCAGGGTGAAGGTGACTGATTCGGGCTTGACGTCCCACTTCTCGGCCAGCCCGGGGATGATCTTCCCTGATTCGTCGGCGGAGACGAGCGTGTCGTAAGCCAGAGCGAGCACGTTGTTGGTGACTGTCAGCACGCCCGTGGCCGGGTCGAGGACGCCGGGATCGGCCGGGAGCGCGAACGTGAAGGTGCCGCCAGTGGCCGGCTTGCCCTGCTGCTCGGGACCGCTCGTCGTGCCTCCGCACGCGGCCGTGAGCAGAGCGAGCCCGGCGAGGGCCGCGACTGCTGGTTTTGTCATGAGGACTCCAGACGAGCACGGGGGGTGTGCACAACCTTCCTGCCTGCGCGGATCCGGTTCTATGTGCCTGCACACGAAAAAGCCGGGAGGGCTCGTGCTAGCGACCGAAGATCCGCATCTGCAGCATCGCGGTGAGCCGGGCGTCGGGGTCGGACAGGTCGAGGCCGCTGATCTCGACCAGGCGCTTGAGCCGGTAGCGGAAGGTGTTGGCGTGCACGTGCACCTGGGCACTGGCCGCGTTGACGTCGCCGAACGCGTCGAGGTAGGCCCGCAGGGTGGGGGCCAGCTCGGTGCCGTGCTCGGCGTCGTGGTCGAGCAGCCGCTGGTAGGGACCGGTGGGCGTCTGCTCCTCGGCCGCGGCCACGTCGGCGACCTGCAGCAGCAGCGACTCGAAGTGCACGGTCGTGTAGCCGGCGACCTGGCCGGTGGTGCCGCGGGCGCCCAGCACGCGCAGCGCCCGGTCGGCGTCCGCGCGCGACCTGGCCACCTGGGAGAGGTTGGCGGCCAGGCGTCCCACGCCGATGTTGGCGGCATGGCGGGGCCCGACCCTGGCCAGGAAGCTCTCCGCCACGCGTACGGCCCGCGCCTCCTCGTCTCCGATCGAGTGCAGCGGCAGCACGGCGTACGCGACGGAGCCGATGAGCGCGGCGGCGGCCTTGGGGTGGATGGCGGCGACGTGGAGCGCCAGCGCGTCGCAGAACCGCTGCCGATCGCTCTCGCCGCGGGCGGGATCGGCGGCGGCGTCGTCCGTGACGAGCTGGGCGGCCAGCACGCAGAGCCGGGCGGTGGCGATGCCGAGCCGCCCTGCCGCCTCGGGCGCGTCGCCGCCGCCGGCCAGCACGGTGGACAGCAGGTCGGCGCGCAGACGCCGCTGGGTGTCGGCGCCGGCCCGCTCGCGCAGCAACTGCAGCGCGACGATCTTGGCGGCGTCGGCGAGCGCGCGTTGCCGCTGCTCGCTGAGCGGCTCGCGCACGGCCACCCAGATCGAGCCGAGGATCTCGTCGCCGCTGCGCACGGCCACGGCGGCCCGGTTGATCACACCCTCGTCCTCGAGCTCCATGTAGACGGGCGCGCGGCTCTGGTAGAGCTGTTTGAAGAAGCCGCGCTCGTCGAGCATCCGCAGGTAGCGCTCGGGCACCTGACGGCCGAGGACGGTCTCCACGCGGCCCGGGTCGGCCTCGTCCTGCCGGCCGGAGAAGGCGAGCACGCGGGACGACCTGTCCTCGATGGTGACGGGCGCGTCGAGCAGCGCACAGACGGCGTTGGCCAGCGAGACCAGGTCTCCCTGCGGCCCTTGCTCGGGCTCGGCCAGGTCGGCCTCGGCCAGCAGGGAACGCAGCAGCGCGGCGACCTGCGCCCAGGAGGCGGCCCGGGTGAGGCCGAGCACGGCGACGCCGGTCTCCAGCACGGTGGCGCGGACGTGCTCGTCGACGTCCACGGGCAGCTTCACGACGACGCCCGCGGCGGCGGGCGCGCGGTCGATGAGTGAGCAGATCTCCGCGGCGCCCCGCACGCCGACCGCGAGCAGGATCCCACCCGGGGGGACGATCAGCTCGTCGAGCGGATCGAAGATGTGCACGCCGGTGACCTCGGCGTCGAGGTCACCGGGTGAGGCCGCCACGTCGAGGACGGTGGTGCCGAGGTCCTGCAGGATCCGTCCGAGACTGGCACGGGGACGGTTCCTCACACGGTCACGATAGTCCACGAAAACCGACATCAGCGGAGCCGGTCGACGGCCAGGCGGGCGGCACGGCCGATGGCGGCGTCCGCGGCGGGCAGGCGGGACCGGATGACGTCACTTCGTACGAACACGGCGACGGCGTACCGCTTGCCGTCGGGGTACTCGACGACGCCCGACTCGTTGCGGATCCCCCACAGGGTGCCTGTCTTGCCCGACACCTTCACCTCGTCGGGGAAGCCGGCGGCCAGCCGGTGCGGCCAGATCTGCTCGCCCATGACCTTCCGCACCTCGGCGCACGCCTCGGGAGGGCCGGCCTGGTCGCGCCAGATGAGGCTCAGCAGCGTGGTGATCTCGCGCGGGGTGCCGGCGGTGGTGCGGGCCGGGTCGCGTACGGCCATGGCCCGCAGCTCGTCCTCGGTGGCGGCGTCCCAGTCCGCGCCGATGTCCTCGGTGACCTGCCGGAAAAGCTCCGCGCACCCGCCTATGAGCCGTGTGCGGCTCAGCCCGAGCGTGGCGAGGGTGCCGTTGACCCGGTCGAGCCCGACGCGGCGGAGCAGCACGTCGGTCGCCGCGTTGTCGGACATCGTGATCATGAAGTGGGCCAGGTCGCGCAGGGTGAGCGAAACGTCGTCGAGGCAGCCGGAGGTGCCGATGCCGCCGTCCTTGTCGGCCGCGGTGACGGTGAGCCGCTCGCCGCGGGCGATCTCGCCCGCGGCGGCCTGCCGGGCGTACTCCAGCGCGACCGCGATCTTGAAGACCGAGGCGAGCACGACGGGTTCGTCTGGGTCCATCCCGATCTCGGCGTCGCCGTCCACGTCTCGGGCGTGCAGGAAGCCCCGCACGCCCGCTTCGTCGAACACCTCCCGCAGGTCAGGCACGGGCCACCGCACGGCCGTTGTGCAGGTAGGCGGCCGTCCCGTCCCGCATCACGAACGTGACCACGTCGTGCCGGCCGCCCTCGGCCTCGACGGCGATGAACGACTCGCCGTGAAGGTGCACGTACCGGGTGGTCGTGCGGGTGGAGCCCATGCTCTCCATGAGCGGGCCGGGGATGAGCGTGACGTCCAGGCCGTCTCCGGCGGCGGCGACCTCGTAGCCGAGCTGCGGGCCGGTGTAGCGGCCCGCGTACGGGGCGCCGTCCACGGGCTTCGGCGCCTGCGGCGGCAGGGGCCGCGCGGGCATCGTCAGGCCGGTCGCCTCCTCGATGACCGGCCGCGCCACGTCGTCCATGAGGCCGAAGAACGAGCCGCCGTTCCCGCTCATCGCGATCACGAAGCCCGACTCGGGAACGACCCGCCAGAACGTGCTCTGCCCGGGCGTGCCGCCGTCGTGGCCGAACGCGCCCCAGCCGAACAGCTCCACTCCGAGACCCCAGCGGTCGGCCAGCGCGCCGCCCACCCCGGGCACGTGGATCTGCGGCGTGAGCATCGCGGCCACCGACTCCTCCGACAGCAGCCTGGTGCCGTTCGGCGCCAGGCCGCCGGCCGCCAGAGCCCGGCCGAACCCGACCAGCTCGCGCGGCGCCAGGCACATGGTGGAGCCGGCCGGAGCGTTGGAGCGGGGCATCTGCCAGCGGGGGTAGACGGCGGCGTCCGGCCCGACGTGCCCCGCAGACGCG
This sequence comes from Nonomuraea sp. NPDC003201, assembly GCF_053590415.1. Classification (NCBI taxonomy): domain Bacteria; kingdom Bacillati; phylum Actinomycetota; class Actinomycetes; order Streptosporangiales; family Streptosporangiaceae; genus Nonomuraea; species Nonomuraea sp. NPDC003201. Next base: position 11,596 of record NZ_JBSFTC010000047.1, on the reverse strand, counting down.
CGGAAGAGCACGGCCTCCTCACCGAACAGCGCCGCGTGCGTGGCGCCCAAGGGGGTGAGCAGGCGCTCGCGCATCACCTGCTCCCAGGTGCCGCCGCGCAGCCTGGCCACCAGCGCGCCGAGCACGCAGTAGCCGGCGTTGCAGTAGGAGAACAGCTCGCCCGGCTCGTGCACGGGCCCCGCGGTGCGCAGGTGGTCGAGGAACGTGTCCAGGCAGTCGTCGCCGCGCCCGGTGTCCTCGAACACGTCGCCGTCGAAGCCGGCCGTGTGCATGAGCAACTGCCGGACGGTGACGCCGCCGAACGCGAAGTCCGGCAGGTGCTCCCCCACCGGTTGGTCGAGCTCGACCAGGCCGTCCTCCACGAGCTGCATGACCAGCGCCGCCGTCCACACCTTCGTGGTGGAGCCGACCTGGAACACGCTGTCCTTCGTGGTCTCCACGCCGGTGGCCGTGTTGACCACGCCCGTGGCGGCCTCGTGGAGCTCGCCGTCGTGCCACACCGCGACGGCCGCGCCGGGCACGCCATGCTCGCGCGCCGCCTCGGCGAGACGATCCCGCAGGTCCATGTCCATCTCCTCAGCCGACCTTGGGAGTGGCGCGGGCGCCCATGTGCATGTACAGAGTGCCATCGGCCAGCTCGAAGAACACGGCCGCCATCCAGTCGCGGGTGCCCGGCGCCTGGAACAGGAACAGGTTCTCGTCGACCGGGACGAAGTCGGACTCCTCGGGCTCCTGCAGGGCGGCCAGCTCGCCGGTGGCCTCCAGGCGCAGGCGGGCCTTGCCGTCGTCGAGCACGCTCACCGTGATCCGGGCGCCGGCCCGCTCGTAGACGCCCGCGTACGGCGCGACGTCCACGCCGGCCGGCGTCTCCGGCAGGGACGGCGCGGGCGGCACGGTCAGGCCGTCGAGCTCGGCGAACAACTCGGTGGCGACGGCTCGGGTGAACTCGCCGCTGCGGCCCCCGTTGGCGGTCACGCAGACGACGGTCCCGGTGCCGGGCACGGCCCACAGCATGGCGTGCTGGCCGATGGTGTTGCCGCCGTGGGAGATGACCTTGTGCCCGCTCCACTCGTCGATGATCCAGCCGATGCCCCACTGCCTGCCCAGCGTGTACGGGTTGGGGATGTCGACCTGCGGCTCCCACATGGCGACCGGGTTCTCCAGCAGGCCGCCCGCCAGGTGGGCGCGGCCGAAGGCGACCACGTCGGCCGGGCGGGCGCAGATCAGCCCGGCCGGGCCCATCGACCGCATGAGGCCCCACACGGGGGTGGTCTTGCCGTCCTCGTGGCCCATCGCGGCGCGGAAGCGCAGCACGTCCTCCGGCAGCGTCCAGGTGTGGGTGAGGCCGAGCGGCTCGCAGATGCCCTCGCGCAGGACGTCGTCCCAGCGCTTGCCGGTCAGTCGCTCCAGCACCCGGCCCGCGATGACGAACCCGGAGTTGCAGTAGGACTGGGTGACGCCGAGCGGGTGGTTCTGTGCCAGGGTCGCGCAGGCCTCCACGTACTTCTCCACGCAGTCGTCGCCGCGGCCCGTGTCGATGAACTGGTCGCCGTCGATGCCGCTGGTGTGGGAGAGCAGGTGCCTGATCGTCACGTTCTTGGTGACCTCGGGGTCGGCCACCCTGAACTCGGGCAGCACCTCGACGACCGGCGTGTCCAGCGTGAGGCGGCCCTGCTCGACCTGCTGCATGATCAGAGTCGCGGTCCACACCTTGGTGACCGAGCCGATCTGGTAGAGCGCGTCGGTGGTCGCCTCGACGCCGGTGTCGGCGTTCAGCGTGCCGGCCGCGAACTCGTGCAGCTCGCCCTGGTGCCAGTACGCCAGCGCCGAGCCGGGAACCTCGTACTCGGCGATCAGCTCGGCGAGCCGCTGACCCATTGCTCCAGCCACGCGATGATCCTTTCGTTGTAGTCGTACCTGTGCGAGGGGCGCCCGCTCAGGATGAACAGATGGCTCGCGCCGGGATAGCGCACCAGCTCGACGGGCACCCGGCGCTCGCGCAGGGCGGTGAACCACTGCTCGGCCTGGCCGACGGGACAGCGGTCGTCGTCCTGGCCGTGCAGGATGAGCGTCGGGGCGGTGACCTCCGCGACGTGCGTGATCGGCGACTGGGCGGCCAGGTCACCGGCGTACTCGTGCACCTTCATCAGGTGGCCGAGATCAGAGGTGCCGCTCAGGCTCGTCAGGTCGCTCACGCAGCCGCCCGGGATCGCGGCCCTGAACCTGCCGGTGGTGGCCGACAGCCAGCAGCTCATGTAGCCGCCGTAGCTGTAGCCGGTGACGGCGAGCCGGTCGGGATCGGCGACGCCGTCGGCGACCAGGGCGTCGATGGGGGCGAGCAGGTCCTGGGCGTCGCTCACCCCCCAGGCGCCGAGGGAGGCGGTGTAGAAGCCCTCGCCGTACCCGTCGCTGGCGCGCGGGTTGACGGTGAGGACGGTCCAGCCGCGGGCGGCGAGGAGCTGGTGGTAGAGGTGGATGCCGTCGAAGACGGGCGACCAGGCGTTGTGCGGGCCACCGTGCACGTCGAGCAGCAGGGGGCCGGGCGTCCGCGCGGTCTCGTCGCGCAGGACGAAACCCTCGACCTGGGTGCCGTCGGGGGCGGTGAACGTGCGGCGGCGGGCGGTGAACAACTCGACGTCGTCGAGGCCGTAGTCGGTGAGCCGGGATATATCCGGCGCTGACGCGCCAGATATATCCGACATTTCGCCTGACGTTACTTTTTTCGTGCTTGGGGTCATCAGGTAGACGTCTCCCGCGCTGTGCTGCGTCGCCGCCACGTACGCGACCGCCCCCGCCGCCGTACTGATCCCCGAGATGTTGACCTCACCGGGCACCAGCCGCTCGCCAGGCGCACCGTCGGAGACACGGTAGAGATGCGTCGAGCCGCCATCGCGCGCACAGAACAGCAGGTCCTCGCCGAGCAGCGCCGGGATGCCGCCGGGGTAGCCGGGGGCGCCGGTCATGACGTTCCGGTCGAGGGCCGTCTCCACCTCGCTCCACCCGCCAGGGCCGAGCGCGAACAGCCGTTCGTGCCCCACCACGGAGCCCTTCAGCCCCGCGGCGACCAGCCGGTCGCCGAGCCACCACACGCCGCCGCAGATGAGGCCGGGATCCGTCAGCCGCTCCGGCACACCACCCTTGGCCGCTTCGACGGCGTACGCGGCCCCGCCCGCCTCCAGGTCGCGGTCGGCGTCCATGGCGGCGGCGAACGCCAGGCGCAGGCCGTCGGGCGACCACGACGGCTCGCCCGCGTGGAAGTCGCCCCGGGTGACCTGGACGGTCTCGCCGCCGGCCAGGTCCGTGACGAACAGGTGCCTGGTCAGGCCGCGCAGCAGCCCGGCGCCGTCGGCTTTGTGGTCGAGCCGGCCGGTCACGACAGGGGCGTTCGGGTCGGGCATCCCGCCGTCCTCACCCGTTCCGACGGGTGCGGCGAACGCGATGCGGGAGCCGTCCGGAGACCAGACGGGCATGCCGGCGCCGAGCTTCGCGGAGGTCACCGGTGCGGGCTCGCCGCCGTCCATCGGCATCAGGTGGATCTGCGGCCTGCCGTCCACCGGCCGCAGGAACGCCAGCGTCCGGCCGTCCGGCGACCACCGCGCGGCACTGCCCGCGGCGAGGCGCCGGGGCTCGGCGCCGGGAGCGGCCAGCCAGATCTCGGTGCGGTTCTCGTCGGAGTCCCGGACGGCGGTCGTCAGTGTGTACGCCACCGCTCCCCCGTCGGGACGCACCTGGGGATCGGCAGGGATGGCGAGGCGGTACAGGTCGTCGAGCGCGAGATGCGGCATGAACGAACCGTAAGCCTCCGCCGTCCGGGCATCTTCGGTGCTCCCGACGAACGACGCTGCCTGGCTTGTGCGGGAGCCCAACGTCCGGACCGTCCCGGAGCGAAATCAGGCGCCCCGACGGCTTTCTGCCGCTCTTGTCATGCACACCGGCATCACCCGGTCGACCCGGCGATCCTTCATCTCCACGACGCACGCGCGAACGTTCTGCACGTCGAACGCGGGATCAGGTCCCGCAGAGGGTCCATGGTGCCCAGGCGTTCGGGCCGAGGCCGGCCCGAACCGCTCGATCCTCACGGCGGGCCGGGGCCGGCGCGCCTTCGCTGCCGGCCCCCTCGCACCCCACTTCGCCGGCTCCGGACCGAGCGAACGTGGTTCAAGGACCGCCCTCACGCAGTCGCTCCAGCCGTTCCTGGGCGAACGAGCGGATCTCCTCTTCCTCGACCATCAGCGCGTGCTCCAGGAGGCTCGTGTCCTCCTCGTCGGACAGGCTCGCGGCGGCCGCCGCGGCGAACAGCCGGGTCCTCGGGTCACCTGCTTCCAGCCGGATGACGATGCCGGCCAGGTCGGGCTCCTCGCCGTCCTGGAGGATCAGCCACTCGGCCAGCTCCTTGATCTGACCGACGGGCAGGCAGGACTCCCCTGCCTCAAGCTGCTCGACCGAGGCGTCGGTCAGGAACTCCAGGACCTTCCAGCGGACGGCGCTGTCGGGATCAAGGCTCAGGTTCATGACCTGCGCGATGATGGGCCCGTGCCGTTCGTCGGCGTTCGCCAGCGCGACGGCGATCGCGAAGTATCGGACGTTGCGGATCGGGCTGGACAGGAGGGCCGGGAGCTCCTCCATCATCGGGGCGGCCAGCTCCACCACCTCCGACAGCAGCCAGGCGCCCGTCCGGACGACCACCTCGTTGTCACTGTGGAGGAGCCTGCCGAGGTTTTCGACGGGATACCCCGCGTAGAGCTCGCCGAGCAGGTCGTTGGCCGCCGGGCCGACAATGTCGTCGTCGGCCGGGTGCGTGCGGATACGCTCGATCAGATCGTCGCCTATTTGCATCTGCATCGGCTGTTGCCGTCTCCTCTTGCGATCCCACCCATCAAGATCTTCTAGCGTCGGGGTTGTAATCGTAGCGCCTCAGGGTCATTTGGTTGTCGGCGTACTCGTCGTACTGCTGCCGCCGCATGCTCTCCTTGAACTCCTCGCGGGCGGCCTTTTCTCTCTTCAGTCTCTCCTCGTGCCCGGCCTCGGAGCCGAGCCGATTCAGTTCCTTCTCCCTGGTGTTGATACTCCTGTCCATCTCCCTCAGCGCTTTTTCCGCCTCGTCTTTCGACATTCCCCTCGCGCTGGTCGGAGGATTGCCGTGAATTCTTCCGTCGTTCGTTACCTCGTACCCCCGCCCGCCATTTCCGCCCCCACCGCGGCTGCTGCCCCCACCGCGGCCCCAGCGCCTTTTCTTGCCGCCGCTGTTGCCACCGCAGGTCCCAGGGGTTGCGGGTGGGCCCGTACCTGAGCGATTCGGTGGCGAAACTGAGGCACAGCTCCGGGACGGTGGTCAGGCCCAGCGTGACCAGGCCGGCGGCCCGGAAGCGGGCCATCAGCTCGGTGTCGCGCCCGGCGACGATGCCCGGCAGGGCCCGGCTGCCGAGGGTGAACGGCACCCCCTCGGCCACCGGCCCGTGATCCTTGATCAGGAACGGCACCCCGGCGAACGGCCCGTCCCCGGCGTGGTCCAGCGCCTGTCCGAACGCCGGCCCAAAAATCGGCAGGGCCAGGCCGTTGACCTGCGCGTCCGCCCGCTCCAGGGCCCGCCTGGCGGTGGCCTCTACCTCGCTGGCGGTGACCTCGCCCGACCTGATCAGGTCGCGGATCCCGACGGCGTCGTACCTTGCGTATTCGTCAAGCTCCATGAAGAGCCTCTTTCTGGTGTCCTCGATCACATGTGGCGGTGGGCGGCGCCCGGGGCGCCGCCGATGACGGACAGCCTGAACAGAGGCGATGGCCGCGACTCGGGGGCCATCGCCTGCTGTGATCGAGGTGCTTCTACGCTCGGTACATCAGGACCCATGGTGGCGGGTGACGCCCAGGGCCGTCGAGCGGTTTTCCCCGCGACCGGGGTCCTCCCGGCGCACGACTCGTGCGCCGGGAGGGCGGGCCGGCGTCAGTCGGCGGCGTGCCCGGAGCGCTTCCACGGGCCGGTGATGGCGAACACGTGGCCGGGCGTCTGGATGTTGGCGAACAGGATGCGGCCGTCGGCGCTGAACGTGGGGCCGGTGAACTCGCTGTCGTTGAGGTCGTTGCGCGCCAGCGGGTACGACTTGCCCTGCGCGCTGACGCCCACCAGGTGCTGGATGCCCTCGCCGTCTTCGGCGAGGATCACCCCGCCGTACGGGGAGACCGTGATGTTGTCGGGTCCGTCGTAGTTGGTGTCCTGGCTCGGGTCGGGGTTGACGCCGAAGATGACCTTGAGCGTGACCGTCTCGGTGCGCGGGTCGTAGAACCACACCTGGCCGTCGTGCTCGTTGACGCTGCCGTCGGTGTGCCGGGCGAAGCTGGCCACGAAGTACGCGCCGCCGTCGCCCCACCAGGCGCCCTCCAGCTTGCGGCTGCGGGTGACCTGGTCGTTGGCGAACTGCAGGCGTACCGACTGGGTCTTCGCGTCACGGTCGGGCACCTCCACCCAGCGGGCCTTGAAGCGCGTGCCCGGCTCGGTCGCCTCCGACAGGTCGGCGATGTGCGTGTCGTCCCGGTAGCAGCTCAGCGCCTCCAGCTTGCCCGCGGTGTCGCCGCCCTCGGACAGCGCCAGCGCCCGCAGCGCGCCCTTGCGGCCGTGGAACTTCCTCGGCGGGGTCCACCGGTAGTAGAGCCCGTTCGGACCGCCGGCGTCCTCGGTCAGGTAGATCGCCGACGTCCTCGGGTCGACGGCGACGGCCTCGTGCGAGTAGCGGCCGAGGAACTTCAGCGGCACCGGGTCCTGGTTGGCCTCGCGGTCGAACGGGTCGACCTCGAAGACGTAACCGTGGTCCTTCTGGTAGGCCCCGCCGGCGCGCTGCTCGGTCTCCTCGCAGGTCAGCCAGGTGTTCCACGGGGTCTTGCCGCCGGCGCAGTTGTTGTGGGTGCCGGCCAGGCTGACGTATTCGCGGATCCGCTCGCCGTGCGCGTCGACGTCGATGTTCGTGGTGCCGCCCCCGGCGCCGGGGTCGTAGGTGAGGCCGGGCAGCGCCGGCACCCGATACGGCTCGCTGCCTCCGATCTCGTGGTTGTTGACCAGCGTGGCACCCCGGCCGTGCGGGAAGGCCGCGGTGCCGTCGGCGTCGCTCGGGGTCGGCTCGCCGCTCTCCAGCAGCGTCACCCCCGCCTCCGCGACGACGCGGTACGAGAATCCGGCGGGCAGGGCCAGGATGCCGGCCGGGTCGGGGACCAGCGGGCCGTAGCCGAGCGGGGGCCGGGTGGCGGCGAGCGCGGCCGGACCGGCGATGGTCTCGATGCTGCCGGCTAATGCGATGCCAAGGCTCCCCGCGGCGGCGCGGCCGAGGAAGGAACGACGAGGAATTGAGTGAGGGGGAACAGGTGAGGACACGGGACATCTCCTCTAGCGTCTGGGCGCTTGTACACCAGCCGACCCAACGATGCCACGGAGACGGCCGCCGCGCCGCCCGCAGTCCGCATGATGAACGCCGGATGAACAACCGGTTCCGTCCGCCGCCCTGGTGAGCGGGTCGGGGTTCGAAATTCTCACGACGCGGATAACAGTTGAAGAACGGACGATGGCGGGTCAGTGGTGCGGTGCATCAGCATGGAAACGTGACAGTCATTTCCGCCAGGCGGCGATCGACCGGGCGCCGGGGGCCGTACGTGGCCCGCGCGGTGGCCCAGCTGTTGTCCTGGCCGGCCCTGGAGCTGAGCGACACCAGGCGTGGCATGGCCTTCACCGTCCGCGGGACCGAGATCCTGCGCCTGACCGGCGCGGACGAGGTGCGCCTGTGCCTGACGGAGCCCGCGATCGAACGGCTGGAGCCGTACCTGCGCGACTGCGATCAGGTCCAGGTGGACGCCGACCACGCGTGGGTGACCCTGAGGGTCGAGGCCGAGCCGGACCTCGATCTGCTGCTGGCGCTGACCAGCGTGGCGATCAAGGCGCACGCCGCCTCGGAGGTCGCCTGATATCGGGCATGGGCCACCCGCCCAAGGTGACTGATTTATACCGACAAAGTGCGCTATGGGCGGGCGTTGGAACGTGCTATGACCAAATCATGGCGTACGACGAGCGCCTCGAACGTGAGGCGATCCAGGACGTGGTGACCAGGCTGGTCGCCAGATTCACCGGAACGCGTTCGACCGAGCAGGTCGAGGCGGCAGTGCGGACGGCCTATGGCCGATTCGCCGACAGCCCGGTGCGCGATTTCATCCCGGTGCTGGTGGAACACGATTCCAAGGAGCTGCTGCGCAGCGGCACCAGCTGACGGGGCCGCCTGACGGGTGACGGTCTCCCTTTCCGGGGTAGCTGAGCCGGCGGAACACGACAGGCTCGGCGCGGGGAGCGGGGATGTACTACGACCAGTTGCTCAAGATCGTGGAGCAGCAGACCGGGGCGGGACCCCAGGCCGCCGAACGCGCCGTGCAGGCCACGCTCCGTACGCTCTCCGAGCGGCTCTCCAAGGACGAGAGCCGCGACCTGCTCAGGGAACTGCCCCCGGAGGCGATGCCCTGGCTCTACACCGAACGGGACCCCGAGACCTTCGGCGTCGAGGAGTTCCTGCGGCGGGTGGCCGAGCGCGCCGGGATCGACGTCGAGACGGCCGGTCGGCACACCCGCGCGGTCTTCTGGGCGATGGGGCAGGCGGTGAGCCCCGAGGAGTTCGCCGACATGGCGGCCGACCTCCCGGACGACTTCGAGGCCCTGGTCGCGGAGGCCGGACGCGGGTACGTCGAGATCGTGCCGGCCGGGGAGTTCCTGGCCGGGGTCGCGGAACGGGCCGGGCTCGACTACTCGGGCGCGCGCCGGGCCACCGAGGCGGCGCTGGAGACGCTCGCCGAGCGCATCGCCCCGGGCAAGGTCGAGGACCTGGTCGGCCAGCTGCCCGTCCAGCTGCACGCATCGCTGAAGCGCGGGGTGGGCGGGGATTCCGGCCGGGAGGCCCCGCTGGAGGAGTTCGTCCGCCGGATCGCCGTGCGCGAGGGCGTCTCCCCCGAGCGGGCTCGCGAGCACGCCAAGGCGGTCTTCACCATGCTGCGCGAGTCGATCGCCGGCGAGGAGTACGCCGACCTGACGAGCCGGCTGCCCGACGAATACCGGATCCTGCTACCACGTCCCTGACAATCACTATTTACACGAATATTTGGCGGCTGTTCGAGCAGAATGCCTTTCATGGTCACCTTGATCAAGCGGCTACGGCAGGGGCTCGCCATCCGGGTGATGCGGGCGGCCAGGGCGGCGAACCGGAGCCCTCTGGCCCGCAGGCTCCTGCGTGGTCGCAGCATCCGGCGCTTCGCCCTGGTCAACCGGCTCTACCACACGGTGTTCCGGCTGGGGGTGGCCACCGGCGACCGCGACGCCGAGGCGCGTTACCGGGGCGTCGTGCTGACCGGCCCCGCGTGGGACGCGACGATCATGCCTTCGGTCTCGGCGGGGTACTACGAGGAGTTCGAGGTCGGCGTCTTCGAGCGGCTGGCCTCGATCAGCCGTTCCGTCCTCGACGTGGGGGCGAACATCGGCGTCTACACCTGCACCGGCGCGGCGCGCCTGCCCGAGGACGGCAGCCTGATCGCCTTCGAGCCGGTGCCGGAGAACCTCGGCTACCTGCGGCGCAACGTGGAGCGCAACGACCTCGCCGCCCGCGTGACCATCGAGCCCGTGGCCGTGGGGGCGGCGCCGGGCCGGCTGACCGTGCACCTGTCGGGCGAGCAGACGGGCAAGCACTCGGCCGCCGCGGCGAACGTCGGCACCGCCGCGGGCACCCTCACCATGCCCATGACCTCGATCGACGCCTATCTCGCCGACGGCGGCCTCGGCCCGCCCGACCTCATCAAGATCGACGTCGAGGGGTACGAGGGCTTCGTGCTGCGGGGCGCGGCCGAGAGCCTGGCCGCGCTGCCGGCGCTGCTGTTCGAGGTGCATCCCGAGCTCCAGGAGAACTGCGGCTGCGCCGCGGGCGAGCTGCTCGACCTCGTCTTCGACCGCTACCCCTGGGTCTTCGTGATCGACGAGCTCGAAAACGTCCTGCGGCCGTGCACGCGGGCCGAGCTCGACGACCCGCACGCGATCGGCCTCTACCGCTCCAACCTCGCCGCCGTCGGCAGGCCGGAGCACCTCGACGCGTTGCGGCAGTGGCACGGCCTCGGCTCACCCTGAGGGATCACTGAGGGGTCACTGAGGGGTCACTGAGGGATCACGGCTCGGCCCTGCCGGTGGCCCAGGCCCACGCGGCGATGGCGACCCGGTTCCTGGCGTCGATCTTGCGCTGGATCGCGGCGATGTGGTTCTTGACCGTGCCCGGCGCGAGGAAGAGCTCCGCGGCGATCTCGGCGTTGGTCCTGCCGTGCGCCACCATCGCCACGATCTCGTCCTCGCGCTCGGTGAGGACGACGTGCGGCGCCCCGGGTGGTGTCTCGGGCAGGCCGCGCTGCCGGAGCAGCCGGACGGTGAGCTGGGGGCTGATGAGCATGTCGCCGTTCATCGCGGCCCGGACGGCCTCGACGAGCAGCGCGGGGCCGGAGCGCTTGAGGATGAACCCGGAGGCGCCGTGCCGCAGCGCCGCGTCGACGTACTCGTCCAGCCCGAACGTGGTGACGATCACGACGTGGATGCCGCTGCCGGCCAGCGCGCGGGCCACCTCGATGCCGTCGGCCCCGGGCATCCGGATGTCGGCGAGCACGACGTCGGGCCCGATCGCCCGGGCGGTCTCGATCGCGGCCCGGCCGTCGGCGGCCTCGGCCACGACGGTCATGTCGGGCTGGGCGTCGAGGATCAGCCGGAAGGCGGCGCGGATGCCTTCCTGGTCGTCGGCGATGAGGATGCGGATGGCCACCCCGGCGATTGTGCCAGCGGCAGGCGGGCGGCCAGCGACCACCCGTCCGGTACGGCCCGCGCCACCAGGTCACCGCCCTGTTCCCGGACGAGCGCGGCCAGCGCCGGCAGGCCGGAGCCGCCTCGCCGGCCGCCCCGCGTTCCCGCCACGCCGTCGTTGGTCATGGTGATCTGGAGCGCGCCGGACCCGGCGGTCACGGCGAGGTCGACCCGGGCCGCCCGCGGGGCGTGCCGCCGCACGTTGGTCAGCCCCTCGATCACGATCCGGTAGGCCAGGGCCCCGGTGTCCGCGGGCACCGCCGGCACCGCGTCCATGCGCAGGCGGACCTCGGCCGGTCCCGCCTCGGAGAAGCGCTCGGCGGCGGCGCGGATGCCGTCGAGGTCTCCCGCTGGGGTGAGGGGCCGGTCGTGGTGCAGCGTGTCCAGGGTCCGGTCCAGCATCGACAGGGCGCGCTGGCCGGCCGCCTCCACGCGTTCGAGGGCGTCCAGCGGATCGCCCGCCACCATGCCCGCCTGGGCGTGCGCCACCATCTCGCTGATGTCGTGGGCGACGAAGTCGTGCAGGTCCCGGGCCAGCCGCAGCCGCAGCTCGGTCCGGGCGTCGGCCGCCGCGCGCGCCTGCCGTACGTCGAGGAAGCGCAGGTAGCCGCCCACGGCGGCGGCCAGGAGCGCGCCCAGGCCCCAGAACGCGGACGCGCCCACCGCTTCCAGCCACGAGACCGGGAAGAAGAACCGCAGCAGCCAGACGGCCCCGGCCAGGCCCGCCGCCGACGCGGCCGGGGCCGCCCGCCG